>NZ_JAYWVC010000059.1:0-40415 GCF_036281785.1 Streptomyces chiangmaiensis
TGTTAAGGATCAAGCTGAGCGCCGAGCAGCTCGCCGCCCCGGCCGCGCTGGAGCGCGACGCGGCCGGGGCGGCACAGCAGCAGTTCCTGGCGTCCGGTGCGCTCGGCGCCGAGCGCATGCCCTCACAATGGGCGACCGCGCCCTGCGGTACGCCCTCGACCGGATCTGGAAGCCGTACGGGTGAGGCGCCGAGGGCCCGGTGGCGTACGACTGCCCGGGCTGACCTCACGGGCCTGGGAGCACGCGGGACAGACCATCCCGCGCACCAGCCAGGAACAGTGGGCCCGACTGCCGCACGTCTCACCGAACGAGCTGCGCACCGGGGACCTGGTGGTCTACTTCCCCAAGGCCACACACGTGGCCCTGTACCTCGGGGACGGTAAGGCCGTGCAGGCGCCGCGACCGGGAACGAAGGTCAAGGTGTCCCCGATCGCCGCGAACCCGGTTCTGGGCGCGGTCCGCCCCGACCCGAACGCCGGGCCCGAATAGCGCTACGCCCCCGGAACTCCCGAGTACCGCCACAGAGGGTCCGGACGAGGGCTACGGCGCCCTGTAGTCGCGGGTGCCCCGGGTGCGGATGTCAGGCGGAGGTGACCGTCGGGTAGTCGGTGTAGCCCTCCGCGCCGCCCCCGTAGAAGCTCTTGGGGTCGGCAGTGTTGTACGGGCCCTCGGTCTTGATGCGGGCGATGAGATCCGGGTTGGCCAGGAACGGCCGCGCGAAGGCCACGGCGTCCGCTATCCCGTCGTCGAGGACCTCGGTCAGGGCCTTGTGCGGCGCGTCCACGTCGTACAGGGGGTTGAGGACGAACGGCCCCGACCAGGCGGCGCGCATCTTGCGCGTCAGATCACGGTCATCCTTGGTCTCCCGCATGTGGACGTAGGCGAGCGGCAGGTCCGACAGGGCGTTCAGCAGTGTGGTGTACAGCTCGGCGGGGTCGTTCTCAACGATGTCCAAGTCATTGTTTCCGGGCGAGATGCGCAGGCCGACCCGGTCCGCGCCGATGGCCGCGGCCACGGCCTTGACGACCTCGACGGGGAAGCGGACGCGGTTCTCGACAGTGCCGCCCCAACGGTCCGTGCGCAGGTTGACGTTGTCGGAGAGGAACTGCTGCACGAGGTAGCCGTTGGCGCCGTGGATCTCCACGCCGTCGAAGCCGGCCTCGATGGCGTTGCGGGAGGCGGTGACGTGGTCCTCGATGGTCTGGAGGATCTCTTCCTCGGTGAGCTCCTGCGGGGCGATGTTGTCCACGGGGCCCTCCGCGGTGTAACAGTGACCTGGGGCCTTGACCGCGGACGGGGCCACGGGCGTGAGCCCCGTCAGGGAGGGATGGCCGATCCGGCCCGTGTGCATGATCTGCGCGAAGATCGTGCTGCCCGCTGCATGGACGGCATCGGTGACGGGCCGCCACGCGGCGACCTGCTCGGCGCTGTGGAGACCCGGCGTCGAGATGTAGCCCTGTCCGACCGGGCTCGGCTGGATGCCCTCGGTGATGATCAGTCCGGCGCCCGAACGCTGGGTGTAGTACTCGACCATGATGTCGGTGGCCAGCCCGTCCAGAGTGGCCCGGTTGCGCGTCATCGGGGCCATGAACACCCGGTTCGCCGCCGTGGTGGCTCCGACAGTGATGGGTTCGAATGCGGTCGTCACGACACTTCCTCTCGTCGCACCGCCGTCCCCCGACCTCGTGGTTCGGGGCACGGCGGACTTGCGGTCTCTGCGCCGGTCGGCTGGACCGGTCGCTCACGTTTTGCGTCGTCAGGGCCGGATCTCTTACCAACTACGGCTTCTTGCCGTGGAATGACGGACTGTCCACCGGCGTATATGGTTCCCCGCTGGTTCCGTGTGGCTCGCCGGCCCAGTTTGGGTCCGCACGGCTTGTACACGTGCAGCGGTCTACACGTCGCTGCCCTGCCCTGGAGTGACCGTGATAGCGGGACACGCGAGCAGGGTTGCCGGACGATTTGGCGTCCCTGGTGGCAATTGGACGCAAAAGCATCCGGAGCACGCCATCGTCCGCACCGGCGAGTGCACCATGGCGCGCGGCAGGGCGTACAGCGTCAGCGAGCAGGAAGCCCAGATGGCGCTCGCGGACGAGGTGATAGAGGCAGAGGCATGCCAGTTCTTGCCGACGGGATCCTCGGCTGGGGATTCTGGAAAGACGCGAGTCCCCGCATGCAAGAGGGTGGCGGTCAGTCCAGCAGGCGCTGTTCGGCGGCTTTCGTAACGGCTGCTGTGCGGGTCTGGACGTTTAGTTTGTTGAAGATTCGACTCAGGTGTGATTTGACGGTTGTTTCGCTGAGGAAGAGTGCGCGGGCTATCTCTCGGTTGGTGTGGCCTTCGGCCAGTTGTCGCAGGATGTGGCGCTCGCGTTCGGACAGGGCGGGTGGGGGAGTGTGCAGGTGGCTGAGGACGAGGTCGGTGACGGGCCCAGAGAGCGTGGTCCGTCCCGCGGCGGCAGCGTTGATCGCGTCGTAGAGGGCTTGGGGGTTGTCGGCTTTCAGTAGGTATCCGGTGGCGCCGGCCTTGATCGCGCGCGTGATGTCCGCGTGGGTGTCGAACATGGTGAGAACCAGCACGCGGGGTGTGGGCATCTCCGGGGCGGCTGCTGCCTGGGCGAGAAGTTTGCGCGTGGTGGCGATGCCATCGGGTCCTGCGTCCAGCTGAAGGTCCATGAGGATCACGTCGGGGTGTACGCGCGCGGCGACGGCGACTGCTTCCTCTCCGCTGGCCGCCTCGCCTACGACCTTCATGTCGTCCCTGTTGGACAGGAGAGCATGAAGGCCTGCACGGACCACCGCGTGGTCATCGCAGAGGAGAATCCGCACGGGTTGCGGGGAGCGCGAGGGGGACATGGGGGCCTTTCGCATGCGGTCAGGACGGTATGGGAAAGGTCGCGGTGACGACGGTCCCTTCCTCGGGGACTGATTCGAGGCTGAGAGTGCCGCCCGCGTGGAGTGCCCGCGCATGCATCGAGGGCAGGCCGAAGCCACGGTCCCCTCTTGGCGCATGGTCCACTCGTGGCCGAGATACCAAGGCCTCTTCGGGTGCGCATCCCGTGCCGTTGTCGGCTATGTCCAATGACACCTGCTGCTCCAAGTGCGTCAGGGTGATGACGGCCTGGGTGGCGTTCGCGTGCTCGCGGACATTGGCCATCGCTCCCTGTGCGATGCGCAGCAGGGCGCCGGCGATAGGCGGGGACAGCACAGTAGCTGGTCCCTCTTCGTGGAACGTCACCGTGAGGTGGGGGGTGGTTTCCCGCGCTGTGAGCGCGGACAGCGCCTCGGCCAGTGTGTAATCGGCGAGGTCGGCGGGGCTGAGATCGCGCACGAAGCGGCGGGCCTCCACGAGTCCGCGCTGCACTATGGCGGTAGCGTCCCTGACATGACGGCGGGCTGTGTCGGGACTGGTCGACCAGAGGTGGTCGGCGGCCTGCAGTAGCATCTGCTGGCTCGCGAGGCCCTGGGCAAGGACGTCATGGATTTCAGCGGACAGACGTTGCCGCTCGGCCAGTGTGCCGGCCCTCCGTTCGGTGGCAGCCAGGGCTTCCCGCGTGCGCACGAGGTCGGCGATCAGGAGGCGCTGGCGCGCTGACTGCCGCTTCAGCCGGACGAGGACCGCCGTGGCCACCGCGGCAACGGCCGGTGGAGCCAACAACATGTTCGGGTTGATCGCACCACCCGCTCCGCGCAGCTGAGAGGCCACCACTAGGACCGTCAGCACCGCGACGACAGGAATCGCGATGCGCGTAGGCAGCCTGTGGAGACCGGCGAACAAAACCGGCATCAGGCACCACGTGGCGCTGGGAGCCAGCGCGAGCAGGACCGCCCAGCATGAGGAAACTACCGCCAACCACAACAAATGGCGCCTGGCCGGCGGCGTTCCAGGCTGTGGCGCAGGAGCCCAAAGAGATCCCAAGAAGTAGAGCAGCCCGAAGAGGGCGAACAGACAGCTGACCCAGAGCACATGTGAGCCCGACCGGTCATGAGCCAGGTAGCGAATCAGCGACGAGCCCAGCAGAACCACAAACGCCACCTGCAAGACTGCCAACAGCCAGCGCTCATCGCGCCGTTCGGCTCTCCCATCTGCGAACACTCCACCAACCGGTCCGACCGGTAGAACACCACGTCCCGCAGCCAATTCTCCGCAGCCTCCGTCCTCCCGCTTAATCAAGCAGACCCCTTATCTCACCCGGGCTGCCAACACAACCCCCATCCGGCCCCCGAGAATGCCCTCCCTATCGCCCGCAAGGGCCCCCAATCGGCGCCTCACGGTCAGCTCGAGCCCACCCATGCTGGCACTACGCCTGCTGCGGCAGTGAACCAGCACCAGCACCCGAGCTCCTCGTGGGACACATGCGCATCACATTCCTCTTGCACAATGCCTTCGCCATCGGCGGGACCACCCGCTCCACATTCAACCTCGCAGCCGCTCTGTCAGAGCGACACCACGTCCACGTGGTCTCCGTCTTCAAAGACCGGACACGCCCCCGACTGGAACTGCCGCCCGCAATCACGCTGACCGCACTCGTGGATCGAAGGAGTTCATCTCCCGACAGCGCGGACCCACGCATTCATCAGGCAGGCAGCTATTTCCCACGCGGCGACAGCCGACGACGCCAATATCACCAGCTGGCCGAAGAACGCCTGCTGGCGTGGTTCGCCACCTGCTCCACCGACGTCATCATCTCCACGCGCGCCGGTCTCAACGTCATGCTGGCTCGCTTCGGCCCCACCTCAGCCGTCCGCATCGGACAAGAACACCTCGTCCACGATTCGCTCCGGCACTGTCTGCGACGCGCCATGCAACGCTGGTATCCAGCCTTGGACGCCGTCGTGGCGATGACGCAAGCGGACGCGGCGGCCTACCGCAGCGGACTTCACCTCCAACAGCCCTCGATCAGGGCCCTGCCCAACAGCATCCCCGCACCGCACCGGGCCGGCACCGCCCGCACCAGCAAAATCGTCATGGCCGCCGGGCGGCTCACCCGAGTCAAACGCTACGACATGCTCATCGAAGCCTTCACGCGCGTCAGCCCTCAGCGGCCGGACTGGCAGCTGCGTATCTACGGCTCAGGTCCGAGCAGGATATTTCTGCAAGCAGAGATCGACCGCCGGAACATGGCAGAGCACATCCAACTCATGGGGCCGGCGACCCCGCTGGCCCCTAAATGGGACGAAGCATCCATCGCCGCAGTGACCTCAGCACAGGAATCATTCGGCATGACCCTCGTCGAAGCGATGGGACACGGCCTTCCCGTGGTAAGCACCGACTGCCCCCACGGACCACGCGAGATCATCCGACATGGCATCGACGGACGCCTCGTTCCCCGCGACGACATCGCCGCACTCAGCAGAGCACTGGCACAGCTGATGGACGACCAGCCCATGCGCGAAACGATGGGACAAGCTGCCCGAGCAAGAGCACAGGCCTGCTTCACCCCCAAGCAGGTCGCGGGGCGCTACGAGGAACTCCTCACCGATCTGCAACGGCACTTCCCCGCGGACACGCAAACCGGACGGCGCGACCTCTTGTCGCCCCTCTACGTCGGCCGGGCCACCCTCGGCATCACCGCCCGCGGCGCATACCGGCGCCTACGCCGATACTTGCACGCGGCACATGCGCTCACCCAGAACACCCATACCTCCGTGAGGGATCCGCATGCCCGCTGACGATCGCCACCGATCCCCAGTACGTGGGCAGACCTGGCGGCGTGCTGGACGCTCTGGCGCGTGGAGTGTCTCCTGAGAAACTGGGCGCTGGCAAGGCCGGTCAGAGGCACGAACTCCCTCGCACAGAAGCAGAAGCCCGGCGGATGCGAGAGAACTCCGGCCAGAGCTACACCGTCGACGCCGACGCCTACCGGCCCGGCGCCGAGGTGCAGGAGGACCCGCACAACTTCTTGGGGAAAGCCACGCCCGGCAGGCATTGCCGGCCGTCACTGGTCGGCACGTCTGTTGCGTCTTCGTCCACGGAGGCGGAGGCGGAGGCGGACGATTGCCGCCCAGGGATGGTCCCGGCGCTCTCCATGGTGGTGGGATCACCGGGGCTTGGTGCGGCCCTTGTCCTTGCCGTGCGTGACGGTGCTCCAGGCGCGGCGGTGGCGCGAACCGGTACTAGCTGGAACTAGGGGGCGGCGGTGCGGCGTGCGCAGGAAGACCCGGCCGTGGAGTAGCCGGGCGTCTTCCTGCTCCAGTCCTGGGTGAGGCTGGTGTGGTGCCCGCACTCGTGATCGTCCACCCACCGTCGCCGACAGGCGGTCTCCGGGTGTGGGCCGTTGGCCGTGATCGGCATCGTCATCCGGCCTGACCGTCGCTGCTCCCTACCCGGATGGTTCGATTCAGCGGGTGCCGCGAGTGTGCTGCCGCACGCGCCGAGCGCAATTGTTCGGGTTCTCACCGAGGCTTTCCCGCCAAGGGTGTACGCCGTGTGAAGTCGCGCATGACGTAGGGCAGGATGCCTCCGTGGCGGTAGTGGGTCCGCTCGCGTGGCGTGTCCAGGCGCACGGTCACGCGGAATGTCCGGGCATCTGCGTGTACCAGCGCCGTGCGTGAGGTTTCGCTGGCATCGGCGTCGTCCTTCAGAGCGTGGGACAGGCCGGTGATGTCGTACACCTCCTCTCCGGTGAGTTTCAGTGTGGTGACGCTGTCGCCCGGCAGGAACTGGAGCGGCAGGATGCCCATGCCCACCAGGTTCGAGCGGTGGATGCGCTCGAAGGACTCGGCCAGCACGGCTCGGACGCCCAGCAGGGCTGGGCCCTTGGCCGCCCAGTCGCGAGACGAGCCGGTACCGTACTCCTTGCCCGCCAGCAGGATGTGCGGGATGCCGGCCGCGCGGTAGGCGGCGGCCGCGTCGTGGATGGTCGTAACCGCTCCTTCCGCCGTGAAGTCCCGGGTGAGCCCGCCCTCGGTACCGGGTATGAGCCGGTTGCGCAGCCGGATGTTCGCGAGTGCACCACGCATCATCACCTCGTGGTTGCCGCGGCGCGATGCGTATGTGTTGAGTTGTGCGCGTGGTGTGCCGTGCGCGGTGAGGTGGCGGCCTGCCGGGCTCTGCCCGGGAATGGCCCCGGCCGGCGACAGGTGGTCGGTGGTCACGGAGTCGCCGAGGCTCGCCAGGACTCGCGCGCCGCGGATGTCTGCCACTGGCTCGGGCGCGTCGCCCACTCCGTCCAGGAACGGGGGCCGGAGCAGATACGTGGAGTTGTCGGGCCAGTCGAAGAGTTCGCCAGACGGTGTGTCGAGGAGCGCCCAGCGGGGGTCGCCCGTGAAGACGTCCGCGTAGGCGCGGGTGAACATGTCCGGCGTGACGGCGGCTTCGATGACCTCCCGGATCTCGTCGGCGGTCGGCCAGATGTCCCGCAGGAAGACGGGGTGTCCGTCGCGGTCGGTGCCGACGGCGTCGGTGGTCAGGTCGGTGTCCACGGTGCCGGCCAGGGCGTATGCCACGACGAGGGGTGGTGAGGCAAGGAAGTTCATGCGTGCGTCGGGGTGGATGCGGCCTTCGAAGTTCCGGTTGCCGGACAGAACCGCGGCCACGGTGAGGTCCTGTTCCCGCACCGCCTCGGAGACCCCGTCGACCAGGGGGCCGGAGGCTCCGATGCAGGTCATGCATCCATAGCCGGTCAGATGGAAGCCCAGCTTCTCCAGGTACGGCGTCAGGCCAGCGCTGCCGAGGTAGTCCGTGACGACGCGGGAACCGAGCGACAGGCTGGTCTTCACCCAGGGCTTGCGGCGCAGTCCGCGTTCGACGGCGTTGCGGGCGAGCAGGCCCGCACCGACCATCACCGACGGGTTGGCGGTGTTGGTGCAGGACGTGATCGCGGCGATCACGACGGCCGCGTCCTCGGGTTGCTCGGACATGCGGTGGGACTCGGTCCGGTACGGTACGGGGCTCACGGCATCCTCCCGCGCTGCGGCACCGGTCCGCTCTCGCACGATGTCTCGCACCGCGGCGCGTACCTGGTCCAGGGGCATGCGGTCCTGGGGGCGACTCGGGCCCGCCAAGGACGGGACGACGGTGGAGAGGTCGAGCCGGAGCGTCTCGGTGTAGCACGGCGGTTCGTCCGGACGGTGCCACAGCCCCTGTTCCTTCGCATAGGCCTCGACGAGGGCGACGTGGTCGGGTGTTCTGCCGGTGAAGCGCAGATACCGCAGGGTCTCCTCGTCGATCGGGAAGTACCCGCAGGTCGCTCCGTACTCGGGTGCCATGTTGGCCAGGGTGGCCCGGTCGGCGAGGGAGAGGCGGGCCACGCCGAGGCCGTAGAACTCCACGAACTTGCCGACCACGCCGTGGCCGCGCAGAAGTTCGGTAATCGTCAGGACCAGATCCGTAGCGGTCGCGCTCTCCGGCAGTTCGCCGTCCAGCCGGACGCCCACCACGGGTGGGATCAGCATCGACAGGGGCTGGCCGAGCATGGCGGCCTCAGCCTCGATGCCGCCGATGCCCCAGCCCAGGGTGCCAAGGCCGCCGATCATCGTCGTGTGCGAGTCGGTGCCCAGGCACAGATCGGGGAACGCCCAGCCGTCGCGGGCCACGATCACGCGGGCCAGGTACTCGAGGTTGACCTGGTGCATGATGCCGGTGCCTGGCGGCACGACCGCCACGTGACGCAGCACGTCGCGCCCCCACTTGAGGAATCGGAAGCGCTCGGCGTTGCGCTCGTATTCGAGTGCGACATTACGCTCGGCCGCGTCCGGGCGGGCGGCGATGTCCGCGACGATTGAGTGATCGACCGTCAACTCGACGGGGATGACCGGGTTGACGTGTGCCGGATCGCCGCCGCGCTCGGCCACGGCGGTACGCAGCGCGGCGAGGTCGGCGAGGGCCGGCACGCCGTTCGTGTCATGCAGGAATGCACGCGTCGGGTGGATGTCGACGGCCCGCGCGAAGGAGTCCGCACGCCCCCAGCCGAGCAGCGACTCGATCTGACTGGGCGTCACCCGGCCCAACGACGCGTGGCGCAGCAGATTCTCCAGCAGGACCTTGATGGTGTACGGCCAGTCAGGCGGCGCGATGCCGGAAATCCGGTGAACGGCATACCGATCGCCGCTCACGGTGAGGGTGCCTACGGTGCCGAATCCGTCAACACCGTTTCTCAGATGGTCCATTCGTGCTGCTCCTTCTGTTGTTGCCGGGCGCAGGCCCGGGGCACACGCTCCATGCGTTGACAACATATGTTTCACGTAACTAAAGTGATGATGCAACAGATGCTTCATTCACCAATGGAGAGGAGCCGCCGTGGATGCGGCAACCTGGGGGCTCATCACCGCGACCTTCGTCGCCTGCTTCGTGGAAATGGTCGAAGCGACGACGATCGTCATGGCGATGGGCTACACCCGAAGCTGGCGCTCGGCACTCACCGGAGTGGCAGCCGCCCTGGCAGTACTCGCAGTGGTCACATCGATCGCCGGTTACGCACTCGGGCGCTGGTTCCCCGAAGCAGCGTTGCAACTGGTCATCGGCGGCCTGCTGCTGATATTCGGCCTGCAGTGGCTGAGGAAGGCGATCCTGCGCTCATCGGGCCGCAAGGCCGTCCACGACGAGGACGCGATCTACCGCGAGGAGGTCGAGGCGGCCAAGTCGGCGGGAGAGAGCGCCGGCCGGCTCGACATGTTCTCCTTCATGGTGTCCTTCAAGGGCGTGTTCCTCGAAGGCATGGAGGTCGTCTTCATCGTCATCACCTTCGGCCTGAACGCGGACAACGTGCCTGCGGCCAGCGTGGGCGCCGCGGCGGCGGTGGTCATCGTGCTCGGCATCGCGTTCGCGGTGCGCCGTCCGCTGTCAATGATCGACGAGAACCTGCTCAAGTACGGCGTCGGCCTGCTGCTCGCCTCCTTCGGCACCTACTGGGCGGTGGAGGGGATCGGCATCTTCCGCGCCGGCCAGGAGAGCCTGGAGTGGCCGGGCCACGACCTGGCGATCCTCGGCCTGCTGGTCGTGTGGTTCCTCCTGAGCCGGGTGTTCGTGAGCACCCTGCGCACCCCGGGCACCAGCACGCCGGCTCTTGCCGGCCCGATCGAGGAGAACGTGCGATGAAGTTCCTGAAGTCCTTCGGGCAGTTCTGGTACGACTTCGTCATCGGCGACGACTGGAAGATCGCGGTCGCCGTGGTGCTGGCCCTGGCCCTCCTGCTGGCAGTCCTCTCGCTCGGCCTGTTCGGGGACGCCGCTCTGGCCGTGATCGGCGGCGTCCTGCTGGTGGGCGCCTTCTCCGTCAGCCTGGCCATCGACGTACGGCCGACCAAGTCGTGAAACGTGCGGTACGGCACGGCGGGCGGGCCCGGAGAGAACTCCGGGCCCGCCCCTCGACTCTTTGTCGTGAACCGGCTAGTGCGCGTAGTATCCGCTACAGCCCGTTCGCCGGTGAACCGAGGAGAGCCGTAGCCATGACGTCCGCTATCCGCAAACTGCCCACTCTGCAGGAGCGGGTGACCGCACGCTACGAGTCGCTCACCCCCACCGAACGTAAGGTCGCCACCTATCTGTGCGAGCATCCCCAGCAGGCGGCGTTCTCGTCCGCGGAGGAGATCGCCACGGCCACCGGCACCAGCGACGCCAGCGTCGTACGCACCGCCAAGTCCCTCGGATTCGACGGGCTTCCGGGCCTCAAACGCACCCTCCAGGAGCACCTCGGCACCCTGCTGACGCCGACCCACCTGCTGCACAACACCATCAGCAACTTCAGCGAGGGCCCCGAGGGCGTGGTGGGCAGTCTGCTCGCCGAGCGGGCCGACCTGCTCAACGAACTGGGACGCACCCTCGACCCGGCGGACTTCCGCCGGGCGGTGGAGCTGGTCGCGGACGCCCACGAGACGCTGGTGTGGGGCCTGGGCGGGGACGCGAGCCTCGTCGAGTACACCGTGACCCGGCTCAACCGGCTCGGCTACCGCGCCCGGCCGGCCTCCGACACCGGTTTCCAGCTGGTCGACCGGCTGCTGCCGCTTGGACCCGACGACGTGGTCCTCATCATCGCGCAGAACCGCATCCGGCCCGAGCTGGAAGTGACCCTCCAGCACGCCACGGACACGGGAGCACGCACCGTCCTGCTGACCGACACCCTGCGCGAGGCCCTGGACGAGTGGACCGACGCCGTGCTGACCGCCCCGACGGGCCGGCCGGAGATGTACGGCGGCCAGAGCATGTTCCTGATCGTGCTGGAGGCACTCACCCTGGCTGTGGCGGCACGCGACGAAGAGCGGGCCATACGCACGTTCGACAAGCGCAACCAGCTCAGGGAACTGCTCGACGCCCGCTTCGCGGCGAGGGCACACGAGGCGAAAGGCACCAGGAGGGGCGGACGGCGGCGCACCTGAGCCGCCGCCCGGCGCGGGCGGCGGCTCATCCCACCTCGCTGACGGTCCTTTCATAGACGTCCGCCTCGAACTCCTCCAGCATCTGCTCGCACTCGGCGACCTTCTGCCGGGCGAGCTCCTTGCCGTCGGCGTCCATCCAGTCCCGCGCCTCGACCTTGCGCAGCCAGCGCTTCAGCTTCTCGAGGTCCTGGCGGATCTCCTCCGCCTCCTCGAAGGTGTAGTTGTCGCGGTAGCGCTCGAACTCGATCTCCTTGAAGAACTTGGTCTCGCACTCCTCGACGATCTCCGCGTACTCCTTCGCCGACTGTCCGCGCAGGCCCTCGACGAACTGGACGCGGGCGTCCTCCTCGACATCGGTGAGGGTCAGGAAAACGCTGGAGCCGCCCAGTTCGTCGATGCGCTCGCGGATCCGGCTCAGCTTCTCCCTGAGCTCCCCGCGGTCGGGCAGCACGCACACCGCCTGCTGCACATAGAACCCGCCCAGCCTCTTCAGTTGCCGCCACACCGCCACGCGTGCCCCCGACGACTCGTTGGGCACGCGGTAGATCAGCAGCAGCCAGGGGCCCTGCGTCGGATCTGTGGCGGGGGGCTCGGTACGGGTGTCGATGGCCATATCGCAAGGCTAATCTCCTCGCTCGCCGCGGAGCCCACCGGTCAGCCGCCGGCGCTTGTCCAGGGCCGCGCACAGCGCCTCCACGGCCGCCGCCCAGTCGGCGACGATCCCGATGTCGCACCGCTCGAAGACGAGCGCCCCGGCGTCGTGGTTGACGGCCAGCACGGTCGCCGCCCGCTCCACCCCGCTCATGTGGTTGGTGCTGCCGGAGATGCCCAGCGCGAGGTACAGCTCGGGTGCGACAGCGCGTGCCGTGACCCCCAGCTGGCGTGAGTGCGGCAGCCGGCCGGTGTCGGTCACCTTGCGGGTGGCGGCGAGTTCGGCGTCCAGGAGCAGGCGCAGCGGCTCCAACTCGGCGTACCGGCCCGGATCCACCCCCTGTCCGACACCGATGACGACCCGGGCCCGCTCCAGCGCGTCGTAGTTCGCGTCCGGCTTGAGCGGTCCCGCCCGCAGGGCCGGGTCCGGCGGCACGTCCAGCTGCCGCATGGGCAACGGACCGGAGCCGGGCCGCGGTGTGCGCAGCGGCAGGCTTCCGGTGCGCAGGGTCGCGATCTGCACGGAGCTGAGGCTGTCGATCTCCGCGAGGGCCGACTGGCCCGACGGCTTCGTTCCGACCAGCCGGGGACCGAGGCCGTCGTCGCGGGCCTCCACCGCGACGAGATCGGACATCAGCCCGCTGTCCAGGCGTACGGCGAGCCGGCCCAGCACCTCGCGCTCCCATGAGCGGGCGGAGCTGAGCAGGGCGTGCGGTCGGTCGTGCTCAATGATCCAGGCGTGCAGGGCGGCCGCTGCCGACCGGGGCGCGTCGCCGCTCAGCACGAGCAGCTCATCGGCCCCCCACGCCCCGAAGCCGCGGGTGTCGGCGCCCGGCAGGACGACGGCGATGACCCCGGCGCCGAAGCGTACGGCCACGCCCGCCGCCTCGCCCAGGAGCGCTCGAGGCTCGGCCGTCTCCGGCGGTCCGGTCAACGCCAGGACCCGCTCGAACGGCGTGCCGCGGTGCCGCGGCGGCACGGGCTCGCCGGCGGCCGCGGCATCCGGCTCCGTCCGGGACTCCCAGAGATCGAGGGCCTGCTCCACCTGCTCGTCGAGGGTGCCGGACAGCACCACCGGGGTACGCACCCGCGCCTGCCGGCGTGCCCCCGTCACCCGGGTCGGGCTGGTCACGGGGCCGGTGTGCCCGAGGTCCCGCCGTGACACCGTACGGATCCGGTCGGTACCGGGCCAGATGTCCGACGGCGCCTTGGCCCCCCGGCACGAACGCTCGGCGACGGCGACCACGGCCGGCAGCGCCACCCGCACCGTGCGCCGTCCCTCCTCGGACTGGAGGGTGGCGCGCAGCACGCGGGCGCCACCCTCCTCGGCGACGTCGATGTCGAGGGCCGCCCCGATGAACGGCAGGCCGAGCAGTTCGGCCACCATGGGGCCGATGGCGGTGGTGTTGCCGTCCACGGAACTGCGTCCGACGAGGATCACTTCGGCGTCGGTGTGCGCCTCGAGCGCCGCGGCCAGCGCCTTGGCCGTCACAAGGCAGTCGGCGCCGGCCCAGCCGGGATCGGTCAGGTGCAGGGCGCTCTGCACTCCGCAGGCCAGCGCTTCGCGCAGCACGTCCACAGCGCGGGGCGGTCCCATCGTGACGGCGGTGCTGTGGCCGCCGGGCCCGGCCGCGAGCCGGACCGCCTGGGTCACGGCACGCCGGCACCAGGGGTTCATCTCCGCGTCCTGGCCGGTGCGTCTGAGGCGCCCGTCCGGATCGAGGTCGCCGGAGCCGCCGTCCAGCGGCACCTGCTTGACCAGGGCGACAGCGCGCAGTCCCTGCGCCGCACCCCTGGGGGATATCACGGGATCGGTCATGAAACACCCGTTCCCACGAGCAGACCGACGCCGTAGGTCACCGCGGCGGACAGACCACCGAGCAGCAATTGGCGCCGTCCGCCGAACCACATCGGGCGTGCGGTCAGGCGGGCTATGCCGCCGCCGGTCAGGACCAGCGCCACGGCGCTGATCACCAGTGCCGGAACGATGCCCGAGGCTCCGAGGAAGAACGGCAGCAGCGGTATGAGAGCGCCGACCGCGAAGGCCGCGAACGACGAGGCGGCCGCCGTCCACGGCGAGGGCAGGTCGTCGGGGTCGATGCCGAGTTCCTCGCGCACATGCACGCGCCAGGCCACCTCGGGCTGGGCAGTGATCTCGCGTGCGACCTCAGCGGCCAGTTCCGGGCGCAGCCCCTTGTCCTCGTAGATCAGGGTGAGTTCGCGGAGTTCCTCGTCGGGGTTGGCCTCCAGTTCGCGCCGCTCGGTGGCGATCTCGTCATGGGCCAGATCGCGCTGCGAGGACACCGACGTGTACTCGCCGGTGGCCATGGAGCAGGCGCCCGCGACCAGTCCGGCCAGGCCCGTGAGGATCACGGCCTGTGCCGAGGCGCCGCCGCCGACCACGCCGGCGACGAGGGAGAAGTTGGAGACGAGGCCGTCCATCACACCGAAGGTGGCGGGGCGCAGCCAACCGCCAGTCACGTCCCGGTGGGCGTGATGCAGTTCGGGCATGCGGCTGTCGACGGTCGATGACATGCGTGTGTGATCCGTTCTCGTGGTGCGCAGGGCGTACGGAGGGAAGGGATGAGTGAGATGAGGGGGCGAGTGTGGTGGCGACGTCGTTCAGGAGGCGTCGGCCGTCGCCTTGGCGCCCCGCCGTCCGGGCGCCGTCCGCGCGACCCGTTCCTGGCGGACGGGGATGCACAGCGGCTTGCCGCTGACGGGATGGTCCACGACCCGTGATTCCACGCCGAAGACCTGGTGGATGAGTTCGGGCGTGAGGACTTCGACGGGAGTGCCCTCGGCGACGAGCGCGCCGGCGTGCATCACGAAGATGTGGTCGGCGTACTCCGCGGCCATGTTGAAGTCGTGCAGGACCATCGCGATCGTCGTGCCGTGGTCGCGGTTGAGGTCCGCGAGCAGGTCCAGCACCTCCAGCTGGTAGGCGACGTCGAGATAGGTGGTGGGCTCGTCCAGCAGGATGATGTCGGTTTCCTGGGCCAGGCAGAGGGCGATCCACACCCGCTGCCGCTGACCGCCGGAGAGCTGGTCCACATGGGCATGCCGCATCTCGGCGACGCCGGTGACCTCCATGGCCCACTCTACGGCCTCGCGGTCCGCCTCCGAGGGAACCTTCAGCGAGGAGCGGTGCGGATGACGGCCGAAGCACACGAGGTCCTCGATGGTGATGCCTTCTGGGGCGGTGAGGACCTGCGGCAGGATCGCCAGCAGCCGGGCCACTTCCCGGGTCGGGGTCTTCTGGATGGATTTGCCGTCAAGCACGACCTGGCCCGTGCGCGGCGGCAGGAGCCGGGCCAGCGCGCGCAGCGCCGTGCTCTTGCCGCAGCCGTTGGGTCCGATCAGGACGCTCACCTTGCCGTCCGGGATGGTCAGGCTGAGGTCCTCCGCGATCACGTGGGTGTCGTAGGCGAGTCGCACGTTTTGCGCCTGCAGTCTCATCGGTCGCTCCTACTTGCCCAGCTTGACCAGCAGATAGAGGAAGTACGGTCCGCCGATGACGGCGGTGACCACGCCCGCGGGGATCTCCAGGGGCGGGGCGATCCCGCGGCCCACCGTGTCGGCGAGCAGCATCAGCAGCACGCCGATCATGGCCGCGGCCGACAGCAGCACCACATGACGGCCGCCGACCAGGCGCCGGGCGATGTGCGGTGCGATCAGTCCGACGAAGGTGATGGTCCCGGCGACGGCGACACAGACGCTGGCGAGCGCCACGCCGAGCAGCAGCAGATTGCGGCGGGTGCGCTCCACCGGTTCGCCGAGGCCGGTCGCCAGGTCGTCGCCGAGGCCGAGGACGTCGAGGCGGCGCGCCATCACCAGCACCGCCGGCACGAGCACCGCGATCCACGGCAGGGCCATCCAGACGGTGTCCATCGACCGTCCGAAGAGGCTGCCGGTGAGCCAGATCAGGGAGGCGTTGACGTCCAGCGGGTATTTGACGAGCAGATAGCGGATGCCCGCCTCGAAGGTGGCGCTGACGGCGATGCCCACCAGCGCGAGCCGGACCGGAGAGACCCCGCGCCGGTAGGCGAAGAGGTACACCAGTCCCGCGCCGACGACTCCACCGGCGAAGGCCGCCGGTGGGACCAGGGCGACGGAGGCGCCGGGCAGGGTCAGCACGAGGAGCATGCCGGCGAAGCCGGCGCCCTTGGTCACGCCGATGATGTCGGGGGCGGCCAGCGGGTTGCGGACCACGCCCTGCATCACCCCGCCGGAGACGGCGAGGCCGATGCCGACCACCCAGCACAGCAGCACCCGCGGCAACTGGAAGTCGAGGACGACCTCGGCCCCGTCGGTGGTGCGCTGTCCGGACAGCGCGGTCAGGACGTCCGAGAACGGGATCCGCGTGGCGCCGATCGTCAGGCTGACGAGGGTGCAGACCACGGCCAGGGCGAGCAGCGAGCCGACCAGGATCCAGGGTCTGCGGGCCGCGACGGCGGTACGGCGCACGGGCCGTCCCATCGCTACGTTGACGGTCATCGCGTCACCTTCTGCCGTCGGGCGAGGTAGATGAAGATCGGCGCCCCCACCAGGGCGGTCACCACGCCTGTGGGTACCTCGAAGGGGGGGTTCACATAGCGGGAGCCGATGTCGGCGTAGACGGTGAGGACGGCGCCGACCAGGATCGAGACGGGCAGGACGCGAAGGTAGTTGGAGCCGACCAGTTTGCGTGTGATGTGCGGGGCGATCAGTCCGATGAAGGCGATCGGGCCGGCCACCGCAACCGAGGCACCGCACAGCACGATCACGACGGCGGCACCGAACGCGCGGGTGCGCTCCACGTGTTGGCCCAGGCCGCGGGCCATGTCCTCACCGAGGGCGAGGATGTTGAGCGACTTGGCGAGGGCGAGGGCGACCAGCAGCCCGGCCACGGTCCAGGGCAGCACGGTGCCGATGTCCTGCCACTGGGCGAAGTTGACGCCGCCGACCAGCCAGAACAGTACCGACTGGGTGTCGTTCTCATGGAAGATCACGAGTACCTGAGTGAGGGAGACGAGCAGGGTGCTTGCCGTCACTCCGGCGAGGGCGAGCCGGACCGGGCTGACCTTGCCCGTTCCCATGCCCGCCAGGACCATCACGGTGATGCCCGCCGCCGCCGCGCCGCCGAAGGCAAGGATGATGGAGGGGGCCCCGGCCATGGTCGGCACGATGGTGATGGCCGCGACGACGACCATCGCTGCGCCCGAGTTGACACCCATGATGTCGGGCGAGGCGATGGGGTTGGCTGTGATCGCCTGCATCACCGCGCCGGACACCGCCAGGTTGGCGCCGACCAGGGCCGCGAGCAGCACCCGCGGCAGCCGGATGGTGCGCACGATCTGCTCGGCCGGGGAGTCGGCCGAGAACCAGGAGTGCACCACGGACGACCAGCTGATCTGTTCACTGCCGATCGACAGGGCCCACAGGATGCCGACGGCCAGCAGGGCCACTCCTACGACGGCGACGGCCGCGACGACGATGCCGGGGCCCCGTCCCCGGCCGGCGTCGCCGGCCAGGGACGGCCGCATCGCGGTGGTGGTGGCGTTCATGAGGCGGGAAAGAGCTTCTCGATCGCCTCGCGCGCGATCATCTCGGCGGCGAGGGTGCCCCTGCTCTTGGACCAGACGTTGCCGTCGACCACGTACATCTTGTTGTTCTTGACGGACGGGATCTGCTTCCACAGCTGGCTGGACTGCCACTGGTCGCTCAGCGTCTTGGGCGTGTTGCGCGCCATGAACAGCACGTCGGGCGCGAGGGTGACCATGGACTCCAAGGTCATACTCAAGGTGGAGTCCTGGCCCTTGGTCGAGGGCACCGTCGTCAGTCCGAGGCCGCGCAGCACGGTGGGGGCGAAGGCCCGCTGGGTCTGGGCGCTGACCCCCTTGTCGTAGGTGATGGCGAAGACGATCCTGCGCTTGTCATCGGCGGTGATCTTGGCCTTGAGGTCGGCCATGGCCTTCTTGTGCTTGTCGAGTGCGGCGGTCATCTTGTCGCACTCGTCGACCGCCTCGCCGACCACGACCTCGCTCTGCATGACCCGCTCGTAGTCGGCGGCGTTGCTGCCCAGGGCCACCGTCGGGGCGATCTTCTGCAGCTGCTCGTAGACGGCCGCGTCGCGCTGGCTGTCGGCGAGGATGAGGTCGGGCTTGAGGGACTTGATGACCTGGAGGTTCGGCGACTGCCGCAGACCGACCGAGGTGTAGCTGCCCACGACGTCGCGCAGCGGCTTGAGGATCCGGTCCGGTTTCCCGTCGTCTGCGATGCCTATGGGCTTGACGCCGGCGTTCACCAGCGCGTCCACGAAGGAGAATTCGAGAGCGACGACGCGCTTGGGCTTGCCGGTGATCGTGGTGGTGCCGAGGTCGTGCTTGATGGGGCGGCTGTTCTTGCCGCAGATGGCGTCGTTCGCCTCGGCCTTGGACTGGGCGGCGGCCTGCCCGCCGCCCTTGGCGCTGTCGTCCTTGGCGACGGATCCGGCGGATCCCGCGGTGCCGCCGCAGCCGGCGGTGAGCACGGCGAGGGTGAGAGCGACGCCGAGCGCCGCTGTGGGTCGTCTCGGTGAACGGGGAAGGAGAGGACGAGGCATCGAGGCTCCAGGGGTGAGGGACAGGGACGTGGCGTGCGGGTGCCTTGGTCGTACGGTCAGCCCGTGTGGGCGGCCGCGTGCGGAGCGGGCGACGGTGCCTCTGGCCCGTCGTAGATGTTCCAGGGCACCCGGACATAGTCGTTCTCGCACGGGAGTCCCGCGGTCAGCAGGTACTCGCCGGTGCTGAGGTCCACCAGGCTGGAGACGACCGTCTCGTAGCGGTCGGCCTCGTGGCGTCGTGGATCGGCGTGCTGGCACACCGAGTTGGGGTGGGCGAAGTGGTCGCTCATCACGTCGCGCACGAGGGCGCGCAACCGGGCGCCGGACGTGACCGACCGGGCGGCCTGGAGCCCCTTCTCGACGCGGGGGACACGGAAGAGCGAGTCCACGGAGAAGGGCCGGTAGGTCTTCTCGATCTGGGGCGGGACGAAGGCCTGGAAGTGGTTGCCGTGGACCAGGACTCCGTGCGTGGGGTACATCCAGCCGTGCCGGCCCGGGGTGGTCTCCAGGTCGATCGCGAATCCGTCGCGATGGGTGATCAGGAGGTTGCTGGGGGTGGACTGGGTGACCTGGAAGGCGGCCCGCAGGGCGTCGTACACGTCCCAGGACTCGAGGATCTTGCGGCGGACGAAGGTGCCGGGCACGCTGAGTCCGGCGTCGAATCCGCCACCGAGTCCATTGGCGTTCAGGCCGATACCGGCCGAGTTGACGCCGTGCCGACCGATCTGTCCGGCCTCGGTCTGGGTGATGAGGGTCGGCCGCCCGGGCTGCTGAACGCGCAGCACGACGACGGTGTCCGCCACCTGCTCACGCCAGTCCCAGTTCTGACCGCACAGCACATGCCCGAGGCCGTTCGCCTCTTCCAGTAGGGCGAAAGAGGTGCAGCCCTCGTCGGCCTTGTCGTCGAAGGGGTTGGACTGACTCAGTTCGAAGCGGGCGTTGAGGGCGAGGATCTCCTCGAAGTCGCGTCCGGCGCCTTCGGCGATCCCGCGGATCTCGTCGAGGATGCCCGGGAAGTAGTCGTCGATGAGCGGTATCCAGGCGCGGGCCCGGGCCGTGGCCTCGGTCCACTGAAGTCCGGCGGTACGCAGGAACAGTTCCGCGTAGAAGTCGATGGAGCGTTCAATCAGTTCGCGCGCGGCCACGCCGTACTGTCGGCCGCGCTCTTGGGGGTCGGCACTCGTCAGGTCGATGAAGAGGAGTTGCTCGGGCATGAGAACTTCCTGGGGCGAGTGAGGCGCGCTGTCCGCTGTCAGTTCGATTGCAAGAAGGGCCAGATCAACCGGGAGTTGGCCTCGCCGGGTGGTGGCACTGTAGTAACCGCTACAAGTCGAGTCAATACCTGTAGTAGAACGCTTCAAAAGCTTCTGAAGCGCTCACAACACTCGTTGTCAATGTCTGTAGCAAACGCTACCTTCGAGAAGTGCCCGGCCTTCTGGAGCCCTTGCGCACCTCACACCGGTGCCCGCTCGGCACTGCCCGGCGCTGCACCCCGATCGAAGGGTAAGACACACTGTGAAAGACACTGCGGAGACGGTCCTGGGTCTGCTGCCCAGGGACGTTGCATACGCGGACGTCCGCGTCGTCGAGCGCACCCACGAACTGGTCCTCGTCGAACACGAGGGCCCCGGCGACGTCATGCGGGAGAACTCGCTGGGCGTCGGCGTCCGCGTCGTCATCGGCGGTCAGTGGGGCTTCGCGGCCACTCACCGCCTGGACCGCATGGGTCTTACGGCCGCGGTCGCCGAAGCCGTCGCACAGGCCCGCGCCGCCGGCGGCGGAGCGAAGATCGCGCTCGGTCAGCCGGTCACCACCCGCGCCCGCTGGTCCTCCCCGATGCCCGTCGACCCCTTCACAGTGCCGCTGTCAGGCAAGCTCGACCTGCTCGCCGCGGCCGTGGCCGAGGCACGCACCGCCGGGCCGCTGCTGCGCCAGATCGAGGCCTCGATGGACTTCTTCCGCGACGACAAGGTCTTCGCCAACACCGAGGGCGCCCTGATCGAACAGACCATCACCGAAAGCGGCGCCGGTCTGATGGCCGTCGCCTCCGACGACGACGACGTCCAACGGCGCTCGTTCCCGCAGGCCGTGCCCCGCTCGATCCGCGGGCAGCGCGGGCAGTTCGCCACCGCCGGCTACGAGCACATCCCGGGCCTGCGCCTGGTGGAGGAGGCGGCCCGGGTCGGAGCCGATGCCGTCGCCCTGCTGTCCGCCCCGCAGTGCCCCGACGAGACCAGCACGCTGGTTGTCACCGGCGCCCAACTCGCCATGCTGCTGCACGAGTGCGCCGGTCACCCGATGGAGGCCGACCGGGCCCTGGGCTCCGAGGTCAGCCTCGCGGGCGGCACCTACGCCTCGCCCGAGCGCCGCGGCACCTTCCGCTTCGGCTCCCCCCTCGTCTCCGTCCACGCCGACGCCACCATCACCGGCGCCCTGGGCAGTTACGCGTACGACGACGAGGGTGTCGCCGCGCAGCGCACCGAACTCGTCAAGGACGGCGTCTTCACCGGCTACCTCTCTGGCCGGGAGTCGGCCGCGGCGCTGGGCCAGGAGTCCTCAGGGGCGGCCCGCGCCGACGGCTGGCAGCGCATCCCCCTGGTCCGGATGACCAACCTGTGCCTGGAACCGGGCGACTCCTCACTGGCCGAGATGATCGCCGACACCAAGCGCGGTGTGCTGATGGACATGACCAAGAGCGTCTCCATCGACGACCAGCGGCTGTCCTTCCGGCTGGGCGCCGAGGCGGGCTGGGAGATCCGCGACGGAAGGCTCGGCCGCCTGCTGAAGAACTGCACATACAGCGGTGTCACACCCAGGTTCTGGGCCGACTGCGACGCCCTGGGCAACTGCGACGAGTTCCAGGTCCACGGCATCCCCTCCTGCAACAAGGGCGAGCCGCTCCAGGTCGCCCACATCGGGCACGGCACGGTCCCGGCCCGCTTCCGCAACGTCCAGATAGGCACCCGATGAGCATCGATCGCCGTCAGGTCCGGTACGCGCTCGACATCATGGGGCCGGGCACCCATGTCGACCTCTCCCAGGAACGCACGGGCCTGCTCCGCTACGCCCGTTCCCGGGTCACCGCCCAGCACAGCGAGGAGCGCCTGCGCGTGCGGGTGCGCCTCACCGAGGGCGGCAGAACGGCCCTGGGCACCCTGGAGACCCTCGAACCCACCGAGGTCAAGGCCCTGTCCGACCGGCTCCGCTCCGCCCTGGCCCTGCTTCCGGCGCCCTCCGGCGAGCCAGATGCTTCCCGTCGTAGCGGCTCCGACACCGACCCCGTGGCGCCGGAGGTGGGCGCCGCCACGCTCGGCGCCGGACCGGCCGAGCGCCATGCGTGGTTCAGCACCGTGCGGGACGGCCTGGCGGACACGGCCCAGTTGGGCGGATCCATCCGGCACGACGTGATCCACCGGGTGGTCGCCGACCACAGCGGCCTGTACCGCGAGGAGACCCTCACCAAGGCGTCGCTGCAGGCGATCGCCGAGCGCGACGGCAGATCGTCGAGCGTGCGTCTCGTCCACCGGGACGCCGCTCGCATCGACCCTACCGACGTGGCCCGCCGACTCCTTGACGACCTGACCGACCTACCGGAACGCGCACCCGTCAGCGGCACGTTCCGGGTTCTGCTGCGGCCCCAGGCGGTGATCACCCTGCTGGCCACGTACGGCTATGTCGCCCTGGGCGCGGCCGGATACGCCGAAGGACGCACCGCGGTGGCCGGCCGCATGGGCAGCAGGGTGACCAGCGAACTGCTCACCATCACCGACGACGGCACCGATCCCGCCGGCCTCGCCAGCGGCTTCGATCCGGAGGGCACCCCGCGCCGGCCGACGCGGCTGGTCGACAGCGGTGTACTCACCGGTGTGGTGTCGGACCTCAGGCGCGCCGATGTGACGGGCGGCTCGTCCACCGGCCACGCGGTGCCGGCCGGCTGGCGCTTCGGCGCCGATCCCTCGCCGTCGCACCTCCTCCTGGCCGGCGGCGACCACACCGAGGAGAAGCTGGCCGCCGTCTGCGGGACCGGATTGGTGATCAGCCGTCTCGACTACCTGCGCATCCTGCATCCCAAGGACACCCTCGTCACCGGTACGACGAGGGACGCCACGTACTGGATCCACGACGGCGAACCAGTGGCCTGGCAGCCGTCGGTGCGTCTCACCTTCCGCATGGACGAGGTGCTCGACGCGGTGCTGGCCGCCGGCAGCCGCCGCGAGCGCGGCGAAGCGGTGTTCATGGAGAGCGTCGTGGCACCCGCGCTGCTGGTGGACGCCGGCCCGATCAGTCTGTGACCACCTCCGCGCGCAGCGCGGGGCCCCACCGCCCGGCGGCGGGACATGCGCGGTACCGTCCCCCGGACACCGGGGGAACGACCTGCCCGCTTCCCGCCGCGCCGGACAGCCGACCGGTCGGCCACCGTGCCCGCGGCGACGTCCCACCCGTCACGGGACGGTGGACACCGGTGCGTTGATGTACCGGGACCACGAGAGCAGGAGGCATCGCCGATGGACGAGGTACCGCTGGCCGGCGGTCCGGTCCTCTTCTCAGGGGCACTGGATCTGGAGCGGCGCCCCGGCGGCGGGCTGCTGCCACGACGGCTGCCGGCATGGACGCGAAAGCAGTACCCCGACGCCTTCATGGACTTCGTGTCGGCCATGCCGTCAGGCGTGAGACTGACGTTCCGCACCGCCGCCCGGACACTGGAACTCGACCTGCTCACCACCGTCCGCCACTTCGACGAAGCGGCCGCGCCCACGCCCGCCGGCATGCTCGAACTCGTCGTGGACGGACGGCTCGTGGCCCGGGAGGCCGCTCCCGTGGGCCGGGTGCTTCGGCTGGCTCACGCCCGGGCGGCGGCACGCGAGACCCCGGGTGAGCCAGGCACCGTATGGTTCCCCGGGCTGGCGGAAGGCATGAAGGAGATCGAACTGTGGCTGCCGCAGCAGACCCCGTGCGAGCTCCTCGCTCTGCGCGCTGATGCGCAGATATCGCCGCCCGAGCCGTCCGGCCGGCCCCGCTGGGTGCACCACGGCAGTTCGATCAGCCACTGCACCCAGGCCGACGGGCCCACCGGCACCTGGCCGGCGGTGGCGGCCGCGCTGGGCTCGCTGGACCCGGTGAACCTGGGCATGGCGGGCAACGGCATGCTGGATCCCTATGTCGCCCGGACGATCCGTGATCTGCCGGCCGATCTGATCAGCCTCAAGCTGGGCCTGAACCCCGTGCTCAAGGCCGCGTTCAAGCCGCGTACGTTCGTCCCCGCGGTGCACGGCTTCCTCGACACCGTGCGGGACGGCCACCCGGACGTTCCGCTCCTGGTGGTCTCACCAGTGTTCTGCCCACGCGTTGAGTCGGCGGGCCCGGACGCCCCGGCGGTACCGGGCTTCGGCGCGGAGTACGCGAGGGCCGGTGACGGCAGGGCGGACGAGGAGCCGGGGGATCCCGGCGAGGCAGGTCTCGCGCCGCTGACCCTGCCCATGGTCCGCGAGGCACTCGAGTCCATCGTGCTCGGGCGCCGAGGCGACGACCCGCACCTGTACTACCTCGACGGGCGTGAGCTGTTCGGCCCGCAGGACGCCGCGGACATGCCGGACGGCATCCATCCCAATGCCGTCGGCTACCGGAGGATGGGCGAGCGCTTCGCCGAGCGTGTGCTGGGTGGCAGCGGCGCGTTCGTCTGAGACGCGTTACACGGTTCGGCCGGCTTCCGAGGGCTCGAGGATGCCGGCGAAGAACCGCTGTACGTGCGGCAGCCCCGCCGAACCGCTGTGCCCCATGCCGGGTATGAGTTCGAAGTGCACAGGGATGCCGTGCTGCTCCCAGTTGTCGCGCAGGGCTTTCATGCGCTCGATACGGGTGTCGCCGCCGACGTCGAGCCCGGGTTCGGCGATCTCCCACGTGTCCGTGTCGGCGTCGCCGACGAGCATCTGCACCGGCACCGTACGCAGGACGTCGAGGTCGATCTCCCGGCCGAACCGCTCGGCGACGTCGGCCGTGCCGAGCCACCACGGCACCTCGGGGTTGATGCGGGTGATCCGGCCCGGTGCACCCACGGACAGCCCGGTCAGGCGCTCGGGGTGCAGATAGGCGAACCGGTGGGCGAACTGGCCGCCGCCTGAGAAGCCGTGCAGCAGGAAGCGTGTGGTGTCGACGGTGTAGCGTCTGCCGATCTGCTCGACGATGTCCAGCAGGACCGCGTCGTAGCGGATGCCCTGGTGCAGGAGCCGCTTGTAGCCGTGCAGGTCCTCCGGATCGGCTACACCCGCCGGGAAGAGCGGCGCGAGCACGATGCAGCCTTGCTCCTCGGCGAAGTCCCGGAAGTGGGTGCGGTACCGCTCCGCGAGACGGTTGGTGCCGTGCACGACGACGACCAGGGGCAGCGGCTCGCTGGCCTGCTGGTGGGCGGTCGGCACGTAAAGGCAGTAGGAGAAGCGCTGGTCGCTCTGGAGGGCGAAGAACGCGGTGACGCCGGAGTGGAAGAACTCGGTCGGGTGCAGAATCCGGGCGCCCGACGTGGCGGGCTGTGATGTCTTCAACGGTTTCCCTTTCGCCGCGGGTTGCCACGACGCCTATCTGTAGCATATTTATCAATATGGCAACCAGACCGTAGTGGATACTACAACCGCCGGGGTCGCAGTGCACCCGGCACCGCTGCGCCACCGCGACCGCAGCGGCCTGACGGCACGTCAACCCCTCCTCTAGGAAAGGCAGTCCGTGAAGATCCTGGTCCTGCCCGGCGACGGCATAGGCCCCGAGATCACCGGGGCGACGCTCGATGTGCTCGATACCGCCGACAAGCGGCTCGGTCTCGGCCTGGCCTACGAGACCCACGACATCGGCCTCGCGTCCCTGGCCGTGTCCGGCACCACACTGCCGGACACCGTGCTTCGGCGTGTCCCCCTGGTGGACGGCGTACTGCTCGGCCCCGTCTCGCACTACGAGTACCCCCCGCGCGCAGAGGGCGGCATCAACCCTTCGGCAGAGCTGCGCACCACCTTCGAACTGTTCGCGAACATCCGCCCCTGCCGCTCCCACCCCGAACTGAGCGTCCTGCGGACCCCGATGGACCTGGTGATCGTGCGCGAGAACACCGAGGGCTTCTACTCCGACCGCAACATGTACGCGGGCGGCGGCGAGTTCATGCCCGACCCGGACCTGGCGCTGTCGGTGCGCAAGGTCAGCGCCCGAGCCTGTGCGAGGATCGCGCGGGCCGCCTTCGAGCTGGCCAGGGGCCGCCGCCGCAAGGTCACGGCCGTCCACAAGGCCAATGTCATGAAGCTGTCCGACGGGCTGTTCCTGCGCGAGGTGCGCAAGGTCGCGGCCGAGTTCCCCGACGTCGAGCTCGAGGAGCTGATCGTGGACGCCACGGCCGCGCTGCTGATCCGCAGCCCCGAGCGGTTCGACGTGGTCGTCACCACCAACATGTTCGGCGACATCCTCTCGGACGAGGCCTCGGAACTGTCCGGCAGCCTGGGCCTGGGCGGATCCGTCAACGCCGGCGACACGATCTGCGTCGCCCAGGCCCAGCACGGCTCCGCCCCCGACATCGCAGGGCAGGGCGTCGCCAACCCGACGTCCCTGATCCTCTCCGCCGCCATGCTCCTGGACTGGCGAGGCCGCCAGGACGGGGACGACCGGCTGCGCCGCGCCGCCGCATCGATCAGCGGCGCGGTGGACGCCGTGCTGGACGACCCCGCCACCCGGACTCGCGACATCGGTGGTCACTTGGGCACCGCCGAGTTCGCGGACGCGCTCTGCCACGCCGTCGAGAACGCACCGGAGGCCACCTCGTGATCGCTTCGACCAATCCAGCCACGGGCAGCGAACTCGCCCGATTCACACCGCACTCGGAAAGGGAGGTGGAGGCAGTCCTGGCCGGCGCCGTGGCCGCCCAGGCCGACTGGCGCCGTCGTACCGCGACGGAACGCGTCCCGCTGCTGCAACGACTGTCCGACGTGCTACGGCAGAACAAGGACGCCTACGCACAGCTGATCACCGCCGAGATGGGCAAACCCATCGGCCAGGCAGAGGCGGAGATCGAGAAGTGCGCCGTCACCTGCGAGTACTACGCCGAGCACGCCCCCGCCCAACTGGCGGACCGACCCGTGGACTCGGACGCCACCGAAAGCGCCGTGGTGTACGAGCCGCTAGGCGTGGTGCTCACGGTGATGCCGTGGAACTACCCCTTCTGGCAGTTCGTCCGCTGCGCCGCCCCGGCCCTCGCCGCCGGCAACGCGGTGCTGCTCAAACACGCCAATAACGTGCCACAGTGCGCTCTCGCCGTCGAACGGGCGGTACAGGAGGCCGGGGCGCCCGAGGGGCTGTGCCGCACCCTGCTGGTCGAAGTCGACCGAGTTGGGGGCATCGTGGCCGATCCACGCATCGCGGCGGTCAGCCTCACCGGCTCCACCGGGGTCGGTGCGATCGTCGCGTCCCAGGCGGCCGCCGCACTGAAGAAACAGGTCCTGGAACTCGGAGGCTCCGATCCCTTCGTGGTCCTGGCCGACGCGGATGTCGCACGGGCCGCAGCGACCGCCGTCGCCTCTCGTTTCATCAACGCCGGTCAGAGCTGTGTCAACGCCAAGAGGTTCATCGTCCAGGACACCGTCGCCGAGGAGTTCGCCGCCGCGTTCACCCGAGGCGCGCAGGCTCTCGTCGTCGGAGATCCGACGGACCGCGCGACCAGCATCGGCCCGATGGCACGCGCCGACCTGCGCGAGACGCTCCACGACCAGGTCGAACGGAGCATCGCCGCGGGAGCCGAACTCAGACTGGGCGGCAAACCGATCGACAGCCTGGGCTGGTTCTACCCGCCGACCGTCCTCGACCACGTCACACCAGGCATGGCCGCCTTCGACGAGGAGACCTTCGGCCCGGTCGCCGCCATCACCCGGGTGGCCACCGCCGACGACGCCATCGCCCTGGCGAACCGCACGGAGTACGGGCTGGCCGCAACGTTGTGGACCGGCGACCTGAGCCGGGCCCGAACGCTCGTGCGCCAAGTGGACGCGGGTGCCGTCTTCGTCAACGGCATGGTCGCATCCGACGCACGGCTGCCCTTCGGCGGCATCAAGAAGTCCGGCTACGGCCGTGAGCTGGGTCCCGAAGGCATCCGCGAGTTCGTCAACGTGAAGACCGTATGGATCGGCCCCACCACGGCAAGCCGACCCGCCTCGAACGGAGCAACTCCCCAGTGACCACACCGAACACGCCCGGCTCGCACGAGGAGCCCGCTCCCGACCCCGGCCACGACGCCTTCCCTCCGGCCGTGCTGCGCACCGCCGAGCTGCCCGCCTACGAGCGCGGCGGCGGCGCCAGCACCACGCCTCTGGTCACCACGGCAGTCGGCGCGCAGGTCTTCCTCAACGGAATCACCCTATTTGCACCCGGCGCGGGCATCCCGCCGCACACCCACAACTGCGCCGAGAGTGTGGTCATCCTCGACGGCTGCGCAGTGGTCGACATCGACGGCACCGAGCACCGGCTGAACCGCTTTGACACCACGTATGTCGCCGCCGGTACTCCTCACTGCTTCCGCAACGCCTCGACCACCGAGACCATGCGGATCCTGTGGACTTACGCCTCCGTGGAGGCTACCCGCACCATCGTGGAGACGGGGGCGACTGCTCGTATCGACGCCGAACACGCAAAGCCCGCCAGGACGGGGAACTGGTCCAGGAATGATTAGACGGTGTGTCAATTCAACGGCCCTGTCTCACATTCGGTGGTGACGGAGAGTCGTGAGGGTCGTTGACACTCGCGTGGCGGAAGTCAACGAGCCTGTGAAGACGGTATTTTCGGGTCTGTCCCCGCTGGTCGTAGAGGATGTGGCCGACGAGGGTGAGCGGATCGTGGTGCGGGCACGGACTCTGCAGGACGCTGCGGTCTGCCCGGTGTGCGGGGCGCCGTCGGGGCGGGTGCACGGCTATCAGTTACGGACGGTGGCCGACGTGCCGATCGATGACCGCCGGGTGGTGGTCCGTGTGCGGGTGCGACGGCTGGTGTGTCCCACGCTCGGCTGCTGCCGCATGCCGCTACGGCGCCGGATCCGTCGTCATTTCCCTGTAAGAGTTCCGGCCGTGCGGGATGCGGTCGGGGAAGCCCGTGCGACCGTATCCGAGACGGCTGGCGCAGCGCCGCCGACCTGCTCGCTGGCACACCGTGCGCCCCGGGGTGAACGGCTCGCCATGGGCGGCAGGGCTGCCAGCGGGAAGTGGGCACGACGGAGGGTGCCTCTATCGATCTGGGGAGCAATGTTCTTGCACGAGGTTGGGCCGTGATGTGTGTCAATCCCCTCCGAACGTGGAGACGGGGCCTCCCCCTGAGTGGTGGACACGCTGATACTGGATCTGCTTGATCCGGAGGAAGCGAGATGACCGCCGATGGCGATGAAGGACTATTCGGACGAGTTCAAGGGCGATGCGGTGGCCTTGTACGAGTCCACACCCGGGGTGACCTACAAGGGAATCGCCGCCGACCTGGGCATCAGCAGAGGCAGCTTGCGGAACTGGGTGCTACGGAAGTGTGAACGCCGTGGTGTTGGCCCGGCCGGAGACAGGGAAGCTGCGGCTGGTGCCGGGCAGATGGTGTTGCCTCCGGATCCCGACGAGCGGATCCGCTGGCTCGAGGCCCGGGCGGCCGAGCTCGAGGCAAGTGAGCGGAAGCTGGCCACCGAGCAGGGCATACTCCGCAAGGCGGCCAAATATTTCGCCGGGGAGACCAACTGGTGGGGAACCGCTTCCAGTTCGTCGACGACCACCGGGGCGCCTTCGGCGTGAGAGGTCGTTTCGCCGAAGGTGACGTCGTACACGTACACCGACCGCGGTCTGCGGCATGGTTCGAGAGGGTGGCGTCGAAGCGGAGTGACAAGCACCCGTTAGCCAAGGGGGTCGTCTTCCTTCCATGGTTAAGGAGCGCCCCCTCAGGGCCGGACCGGGCAGCGCAGAGGACGCTGCAGGCAGGCCTCACCGGAGGGTTCCCAGCAGCATCTGACACAGCAAGGCTGCCCAGGCAGCCACTGCCCGGGGAGCAAGGCCGCGCGGGCGGCCCCGCTCGCGGCGCGCCCGAAGACCGGGCCTGCGCCCGTCCGTTGACCGTGTGTAGACGACCCGTAGATCGGCTGTTGGTTAGCTGGAGCGCAGCATGCAGCAAGAGAAGAGACAACCCGGAACCGACGCCGGCCGACGGGCCGGGCAGTCGGCCGGACACACGGAGGCGCAGCGAATGGCGGCTGAGAGCCAGGGCAAGAACCCGGTAGCCGAGGCCCTAACCGTCCCTCAGGCGGTTCTGGAGACATCGGAACCCGCTGCGACATTCCTCCTCGCTACCCTGGACGACGGAGGAGAGGAGCAGGCTCGTCAGCTGCTCGCTAAGCTCCCATCGCTGGTTCGCGCGGTCCTCTCACGGGCTTCAGGCAGCCGCCTCACCTGTGTCGTCGGGATTGGGTCCGACGCCTGGGACCGCCTGTTCGCCGGTCAGCGCCCCGCCCAGTTGCACCCCTTCCGCGAGATCGCTGGGGACGGGCGGCGGGCTGTCGCCACCCCTGCCGACCTCCTCTTCCACATCCGGGCGACGAGCAGCGACCTCTGCTTCGAACTAGCCGTTGAAATCGTCAACCATCTGAAGGGGGCCGCCACAGTTATCGACGAGGTCGTCGGGTTCAAGTACTTCGGCGAACGAGACCTCCTGGGTTTCGCTGACGGCACGGAGAACCCGACAGGGCAGGCGGCCTCCACAGCTGTCCTCGTCGGGGACGAGGACCGATGCTTCGCGGGCGGGGCTTATGTCGTGGTCCAAAAGTACCTGCACGACCTCGACGGGTGGAACGCGCTGCCCGTGGAGCAACAGCAGAGGATCATCGGCCGCACGAAGGCGACCAACATCGAACTGGACGACGCCACCCAGGAGCCCGACTCCCACGTGGTTCTCAACAAGGTCCTCCGACCAGACGGCTCCGAACAGCAGATCCTCCGCTTCAACATGCCGTTCGGCAGTGCCGCGAAAAGCGAGTACGGCACGTATTTCATCGGGTACACACGTGCGCCTTCGGTCATCGAGCAGATGCTGCGCAACATGTTCCTCGGTACCGCCACCGCCAGCCACGACAGAATCCTGGACTTCTCCCACGCCGTCACTGGAGCGCTCTTCTTCGCCCCCAGCCAAACCTTCCTCGACAACTTCCTCGGCCGGGCTGCTCCCAGTCGGCCAGCCGCACCGCCTGCCCCCGGCGGAACCGGGCACGGCTCTCTCGGCATCGGCAGCCTCGGAAAGGGTCCTTCCGTATGAACAATCTGCACCGCCAGCTCGCCCCCGTGTCGGATGCAGCGTGGGCTGATCTTGAGGCCGAGGCCCGCCGGACATTCAAGGCGCACGTCGCCGGCCGACGCCTCGTGGACGTCCCCGAGGCGGGTGGAGTCGAGCTAGCCGCGGTCCCCACAGGCCACAGCGAGCCTGTCAGCACACCGGACGAGGCGGTGCACGCCAGACTGAGGTCTTCCAAGCCGCTCGTTGAGCTGCGGGTGCCCTTCAGCTTGAGTCGCCAGCAGATCGACGACGTTGAGAGGGGGGCGAGGGACGCCGACTGGCAGCCTGTGAAGGACGCAGCCAGGCGCATCGCCTTCGCCGAGGACCACGTAATTTTCGAAGGACTCTCGGCAGCCGGGATCGAGGGACTGCGTAACGGCTCCCCCCATGCGCCCCTGGCACTGCCCATCGACGCGCGCGAGTACCCCGAAGCGGTCGCAAGAGCGGTCTCCGCGCTCAGGCTCTCCGGCGTCGAAGGCCCATACGCGCTCGCCCTCAGCGCGAGCGCATACGAAGCGGTCAGCGAGACGTCCGACCACGGCCATCCCGTCCGAGCACATATTGCACGCCTGCTGGAGGGCGACATCGTCTGGGCGCCCGCCGTCGCCGGCGCCTTCCTCGTGACGACCCGAGGGGGCGACTTCACCCTCCGCCTTGGGCAGGACCTGTCGATCGGTTACCTCTCCCACGACGCCGAGTCGATCCAGCTCTACTTCCAGGAGACGCTCACCTTCCTCGTGCACGCCGCCGAGGCAGCCCTCCCCTTCGCCGGCAAGTGAGCGGCCCGCCGGAGCCGGGTCGAAGACGGAGAGCGACGAGCCCCTGGAGTGCAGCCTGGCGTTGCCACCGAGGGGACGGACCCCAGGCCTGAGTGGTCGATTTATGGCCATCAAGATCTACAACACGCTGACAAAGTAGAAGGAAGAGTTCGCTCCGATGGGCGATGGGGCTGTGAAGATGTTCGTCTGCGGGCCGACTGCCTACGGCCCAAGCCACGTCGGCCACGCCAAGACGTACATGCAGTTCGACTTCGTTGCGCGCTGCTTCCGCAGGGCCGGCTAACCCGGTGAACGACTGCACCTAAGGTCCGTCTTCAAACGGATCTTGCCCAGAGCAGGAACGAGGCGAGAGAGACCGCTGCTTCGTAGGAGGTGGCGGTCTTGTCGTACCGGGTCGCTAGGCCGCGGAATCCCTTGAGTTGGTTGAAGCAGCGTTCGACGATGTTGCGCCGGCGGTAGGTGTCACGGTCGAAGACTGGTGGTCTGCCGCCGCGACGTCCGCGGTTGCGTCGGTGTCCCTTCTGGTCCTGCTTCTCCGGGATGGTATGGGTGAGGTTGCGTCGTCGCAGGTAGGCGCGCAGGCCGCGTGAGCTGTACGCCTTGTCCGCGATCACGTGGTTGGGGCGGCAGCGTGGCCGTCCTCGTCCGGTGCGAGGCACGCGGATGCGTTCGAGCAGGGAGCGTGCGCAGACGCTGTCATGGCGTTGTCCGGCAGTGAGCAGGACGGCCAGCGGTCGGCCTTTGCCGTCGCAGGCGAGGTGGATTTTGGTGGTCAGTCCTCCGCGGGATCGGCCGAGGGCGTGATCGTCCGGTTCGTCCTGTCGATGCTGCCCCCTTTTCGACCGGTGTCGGCGGCGTGCTGGTGGGCGCGAACGATGGTGGAGTCGATCTGGACCAGCCAGTCGATGTCCCCGGCCGCGTCGGCGCGGGCCTGGATCTGCTGCAGGGCTCGGGTGAACACGCCGTCCAGGGCGTAGCGGCGGAAGCGGGTGTACACCGTCTTCCACGGGCCGTAGCGTTCCGGCAGGTCACGCCAGGAGACGCCGGTACGGATCTTGTAGACCATGCCGTTGATGACCTGCCGATCCTCCACACGAGGACGACCTGTCACGGCCCGCGGTATCAGCGGGGCGAGTAACTCCCACTCCTGGTCGGTTAGTTCATGACGACGTATCACCCCACCATGATCCACCACCCGATGATCTTGAAGACGGACCCTAGTTCGAGCGTGTCATGGCTCGCATCCGCATCACCCGGAGCAGGCCTGGCCGGCCTTGCACCTCACTGGACGATGTGGTCCGGATAACGCTACTCGTCCATGAAGATCCGCCTATCTGTGCAGGCGTGGCGATGACCTAGCGGAACGCCCCCGGGTCCCTGCGCCGCCTTCCGGGTCCGCGTCTGTATCGAGTCACGGGCCGGGCAAGCGAGTTGTACCTGGTCCGAGAGCCGGCGAACTACAGGGTCAGATCCGGGTGTTTCGAGCTGTCCCAGGGCGGCAACTCCAAGAGTAGAGGCGTTGAAGTTCCCACAAAGAGCAGGTGGCCGGTCTGGGAAGGGACTATTTAGTCCGGAAAATTAGAGCGACCTGAGGTACATTTGGGGTATGTGCTCCCTCCACGGACAGTCAGGCAACCCACCCTCACAAGGCTTCAGGGCGGTAGGAGCCATACACGCAGGCATCCAGTTCTCAGTCCTCGGCCCGGTCCGACTGCACAAGCAAGGGGTGGAGGAGGCAGCCGGCCAACCAAGGCAGTGCGCGGTCCTCGCTTCGCTCTTGCTCAGAGCGGGCAGGCCAGTCAGCCTTCCGAGGCTGGTGGACGATGTGTGGGGGGACGAAGCCCCTCCCTCGGCCGTCGGCTCAGTACGCACATACGTCTACCGGCTCAGGCAGGCCCTAGGCGAGCAGAGTGACAGCTCCGTCCGACTCGTCGACGGGGGCTACCTGCTCCACATCAGGCCTGATGACTTGGACCTGAATCGCTTCAAACAGACCGCGGCCAAGGCACGAGAGGCCCGCAGCAACGGAGATCTCACGTTGGCGGCGGACCTGCTGTCCCAGAGCCTCAGCATGTGGAACGGCGTCGCCCTCGCCGGCGTCCCGGGACCGTTCGCCGACATGCAGCGCAGCGTCCTCGGCGAGCTCCGCCTCGCCTGCGCCGAGGAACAGCTGGCTTGCGAGGTGGAGAGGGGGCGCTACGCCGAGGCCGCCGCGGAACTTTCCGCCCTCCTCGTCGAGCATCCGCTGCGTGAGCGCATCTGCGGGCTTCTCATGACCGCTCTGTACGGTGCGGGGAGGCAGTCCGAGGCGCTGACGATCTACCACACGACCAGCCACCTGCTGCGCCAGCGCCTCGGAGTCAACCCCTCGCCGGAACTGCAGCAAGTCCACGAACGCATCCTCTCCGGGCGATTCCAGCTTCCGCAGAGCACCAACCGCCCGGTCGAAGGGCGGCACCCCGCCGCGCCCCAGGCGCCGGCACAGCTGCCAGCCGCCCTGCCCAGCCTCGTCGGGCGCGAGAAGGAGCAGGAGCAGCTGGAGCGATTGGCGGACGACGCAGAAGCGTCGTCCTCGGTGGCCATCTGCGTGGTCGGCGGAATGGCAGGCGTCGGCAAGACAGCCTTCGCCACAGCCACCGGCCACCGCCTGGCAGGGCGCTTCCCCGACGGACAACTCTTCGCAGACTTGCACGGTGCAGGGCCGGGAGCCGAACCGAGGGACCCGGCAGAGGTCCTCGCGGGCTTTCTGCAGTCTCTAGGGGTGCGGCCCGAGGCCATACCCGAGACCACACAGGCCCGAGGGCTCATGTTCCGGGGCCTGCTGGCCAAGCGTCGCATGCTCGTCGTGCTCGACAACGCTGCGAGTACGGACCAGCTCAAGGACCTCCTCCCGGGGAGCCCCGGTTCCATGGCTCTCGTCACCAGCCGCATGCAGCTTCACGCACTTGTAGCTGCTTACCAGGCGCTCCCCTTGACCTTGCTTCCACTGAGCCAGGCCGACGCGCGCAGCTTCCTCGCCCGCCGTCTCGGAGCATCGAGGACGGCGGCTGAGCCCGAGGCCGTCGATCGCATCATCCGGTTCGCCGGATGCCTCCCCCTCGCGCTGGCCAACATCGCAGCCCGCGCGGCCTACCGCCCCCAGATGCATTTGGCGAGCCTGGCCGACGAGTACGCCCCGTCCGAGCACAACGTCTTGGACGCTTTCGCCAGCGAAGAGGACCCGGCACTCGACGTCCGCGCCTCCATAGCCCGCTCGTACCGCCAACTCGACCCAGAGGCAGCATGCCTCTTCCGCGCCCTGAGTGCCTGGCCTGGCGCCATGTTCGCCGCGTCCGACGCCGCAAACACGGCCGCGCAGCCCGAACAACGGGTGCGTCAGACGCTACCGCGGCTGATCCACGCACACCTCATCTCAGAGGTCGGACCCGGCAGGTACAGCTGGAACCGACTTGTTGCCGCGTTCGCCGCGGAGCAGGCAAGGCCGAGCATGCCTGAGGCATCCGGCCAGGCTCTCACGACCTGACCTGCGAAGCGCCGAGGGCACAGATGCTCATAGCAAGGCCAGATCAGTAGATGAGGCCGACCAGCTCCCGAAAGGGCGGCAAACCTGACGGCTTCGCACGATCGTATGGGGGCGCCGCTGTAAGGGAAGGCGGCGCAGACACTGGAGGCGTCCACACCGTCCTCCATGGAGGACCCAGCCCCGGAGGAGAGCATCACGTCGAACGAGTCGCCTCAACCGGACGGCCGTTGAAGCGGTTAAGGCCGAACTTAGCAATGGAGCCGAACTCGTGGAGGAACAGTGCTGGCACGAAGCGCTCGGTGACCTCTGCTGCGTAGGGGCCGGAGTACTCGACAGCACCGACAGGACGGGGCGTGGTTGAGTCACCAGCCCGTACGGTCCCATTGGAGTTGGCACGGCCGTCCGACGGCGCGCTCCGGCGGTAAAGGCTGGTGAGCTCCGGCGTGGCGGCGCCGGACAGGCACAGGCGTGTGAAGGCCACGGCCGTGTAGCTGCCCTGAGGGAGAACCCGAATGCGTCGGCGGCCCACAGCTCGGCAGCCGGCCCGACGAAGGCCCGAACGCCAGGGGACTCCTTGCTGACCGTGCTCTCGAGTGACGTCGCCGTCGCCGGCCGCTTGAGCGACTGGTGCCGGACGATTACGTTCGACTGTCCCTCCACCGCCTGGCGATATACAGACAGTCGTGCCTTCGCGTCCTTGTTCGTCACTCGCGTCAGTCCGCTACGTCGGTGTGCGCGCCACCGGACACGGGAGGCGGCGCCGGTAACGGCGCGTCTGCGAGCTGGCGTCGGGCGGTCTCCAGAGCCTGCCGCACGTCACGTGTACCGGTCGACACACACAGTGTGTAGGCCAGGTCCCGGGTCCGCGGGCCCGGTTCGCCCCTCCCGTCGTCGGGCTCGTTCATCGCGGCGGCCTCGTACTCCTCCAGGAGCCTGCGCAGCACCGCCGGGTGTGGTATCAGCATCCGTCTCGTCCCTCCCTGGGTCCCCGGTCCGTCCGACTCATCGCCGTCCGGCTCATCAGGTCCGCGCCGGGTGACCGGGGCGGACCGCTCGCTGTCCCATCGCCTCGTCGCGCACGAGCGCAGCTGCGGCTGATGGGCCGCGAGACGTGCATCGACGAGATGCCCAGGCAGACGGCTATCCGGCTCTGCGTCATGTCCTCGAAGAAGCGCATGTAGAGAATGACGCGTTCACGTTCGGGCAGCCTGGGCAGGCCCTCCTTGGCGGACTCTCGGTCGATCACGGTGTCGGACGAGGCGTTGGCCGCGCCGAGGGTGTCCGCGAAGCTGTAGCCGTCGTCGCCAGCCGGCAGTTCGGCGTCCAGTGGACGGTTGCTGAAGCTCTCCAGCGCGTCCATGCTGGCGGCGTCCTCGTCCTCGGTCAGTGCGGTGTGGGCGGCCACCGAGGGTTCGGGGTTGCCCGGGCTCTGGGCGAGTTCGCGTCGGGCAACGCGCACCTTGTTGCGTAGTTCCTGGACCGGGCGGTGCACCCGCAGGCCCTGTGTCCGGTCGGGGAATTGGCACCTGACCTCACCGGTGATGGGGGCACAGCGTAGCTTCGAAGGTTCCCCGCTCGGAGTCGAAGCGGTCGATGGCCTTGACCAAGCCGAGCGCTGAGGCTTGGCGGAGGTCCTCGATGGATCTCCCAAGTTCCCGGAACCATCCGGCGGTGTGGTGGACCATAGGCAGCCAGGCCGTGACAAGTTCGTCGCGGACGGCGTTGCGTTCGAGTCCGTCCACCAGCCCCGCCAGGCGGCCGAAAACCGCCATGGTGTCGGGCGCGTCGTCGTGCCGGCGGCAGGCGGAGGCAGCGGAGGGGTTGGTGGACTTTGGGGCACCGGGACGGATGGTGAGCGTTTCGATGAGCATGCGGATCCGCTCCTGAACGGTGATCTCAGGGGACTTTCCGCGGGAACGGCGCTGCCCGGGTCGCCCCGGAGAAGCCGGAGCACCGAAGCAGCTGTACCGCTCCCGCTGTTGGTCAGCCTCTACTGACGGCCACGCCGGGGCTGAAAGCCACGTAGCCAGAAAAGTCCCGTCCCACGACCTCTATCGCACTGGCACGGGGGTCGGGGTAGCTCCAAGCCACGTCGCCCACCCGCTTGTCACCGATAGTGGCGTCGAAGTACTGGCTGCGCCCCTTCCAGGGGCACGTGCACTGAGTGTCACTCTCGCTTAGGAGGCCGTGTATCACTGCGGTCGGGGGAAAGTAGACATTTCCCTCGATCACGATCGTCTCGTCGTCGGGCGCTTCAGCAAGCACGTGCCCGTCCATGGTGGCTTTCATAAAGGGTGCCTCTCCTTACTGCGCCGTCGGCGCGTTGCTGGCGAGGGTGCGCCGTCAGCCCCCGGCTATTTTGAGGGCTTTTTCTTTAGCGCTGCAGGCAGTCGTGCTCTTACCCGGCGCGGCTCTGGGAGCCGAGTTCTTGTGTCAGCCCCCGGAAAGGCGTGGACGGGCCCTGCCTGCGCGTGTGCCCGCCGGTGTGCTCACCGTCGCATTGCTGGCGGCCAGGAGTGCCCTTCGGACCCGGTACTCGGCGTGGAAATCTGATCCCTCACATGGAAGCGCACGGTCTCATGCCCCTCGCGTAGGACGCCGCGGTTTCCGGTCCAGGCCCCTCGCAGCGGTATAGCCCCGATCTCGTCGGCAGGTGCTTTTGTTGCGCTTACCACAACGGTGAACGCGGTCAAGTCCAAACTGAAGCGACCACTCTCCGCCTTGACTCCGCGCCCATCGGGACGTGCACAGAGCGCCATACGTCCAGGGCTAAGGCTGTCGTTACCTCAGCGACACCGACCTCCGGTGCGTCCACAGAGTCAGCGACTGGATGGCTCGCCACGATAGTGAGCCGTCCGGCCATCCCGCCGACAAGACCCCGTTGTTCGCCGCAGCTTGCCACAAGCACACCTCGGCTAACGCCGACGGGAGTGTCAACAACCTTTGGCGGAGTCCAGCATCGGAGCGGTCAGAGGATCACATGAGCTGGCCGTGCGCCTTGAGGAGCGTCAATGATGCCGATCACGCATTCCGCCACCTTCCAGGCGTGGACCGATGGATCTGGAGACTGCTGTGCCGGCAGCGTCAGCCCATGCTCTATGACCTGACGGTAGGCCTGAACGGTGTCGGAATCCCCTGGCTGGAGGGGGGCCGAAGCCGCGTGTGTGTCCAGCAGATGTCCGGGGTCGTAGGTGAGGAAGGTGGCGTCGATCCCGAAGGCGGCAAGTTCCGTTGCATAACTCGTCGCGAGTTGATGCAGTGCTGCTCGTACGGCGTGACCTGGCCCTGCGAAGGGTGCTGGTCCTGGATCGACACTGGCACCTATCCAAATGAGCAGTCCGTCGCGGCGCTCGCGCATCAAGGGCAGGACGGCGCGGGCGATGCGTTGCACCGACAGAACTCCGATGTCGTAGACCTGACTCAGTTGGTACGGCGTGAAAGACTCGGCAGGTCCAAACGTCACCGGTGAGGCTGTGTAGATCACCACGTCGATGCCGTCGGTCTCGTCAACGATCTCACGTACTGCAGCAGCGATCGAATGCTGGTCGACGGCTTCGAACGCGACTGTTCGCAGTCCCTTGTAGCCTGCCTCGGTGCCATCGTCAGAACCAGTGTCCACCGGCTTGGACTCGGTGCCTGCCTGGCCCTTGCCCACGTACACGGTGTGGCCCGCGTCAGCCAGTGCCCGGGCGATGTACTCGCCCCAACCGTCGGTTCCCTCGGTCACGAAGATTGTTTTGGTCATCTGCTTCCCATAACTGGAGTGCGAGGTTCGGGCTGGCCGCACCATCGCCGGGCCTGGGCAGGCATCACTCGATTCAACGCGCACCCGCACACCGGCTATAGCAACAGACGAGGTCATCACTCACATCGGGAGAATGACTTAAGTCGTCTGCTATGGCTTGTCTAAGTCATGAGCACGGCGGACCGCTCGGCTTTCCAAGCTTGTCGGTCAGCACTGGCAGTGTCGTGCAGAGCCGCTGATGAGACGCAGGCGCTCTGCGCCATGCCGAGGTCAGCCATCGAAGCCGGACGCTTCAAGCGCGGTAAGCGCGTCCCTGAGAGCGGCCCGGGATGAGATGCCCAGCTTGGGATAGACCTGGTAGAGGTGGGCGCCGACGGTGCGGTGCGAGATGAACAGCTGCTCGGCTATCTGTTTGTTCGTCAGGCCCGAGGCGGCGAGCTGCGCGATTTCCCTTTCTTGCGGGGTGAGTTCCTGCTTCTGCTGGTCGTCCGAGCGTGGCACGTTCCAGCCGGCGGCTCGTAGTTCCTTAGTCGCGCGTTGAGCCCAGGCTCGCGCGCCGAGCTGTTCGAATACCTGAAGCGCACTCACGAGGCTGTTTCTGGCGGCCATAGTTTCGCGGGCGCGGCGCAACCGCTCGCCGCGTGCCAGTTGGACGCGCGCTCTGTCGAAGGGCCATCGGTCCACGCCTGGAGCACTCAGTGCTTTGTCGAACAGTCGCAGAGCCACATCGTCTTCCTCACAGGCCAGAGCGGCACAGCCGCCGAGCAACAGTGCAAGGCGGGGTGAGAACTCTTCGACATGGGCTTCACGCAATGCCCGTACGTGATCGACCGCCTCCACCCGATGGTTCGAACGGATTGCGGACTCAACGAGGTCGAAGATCAGCCACAGCGCGTGCGGTGTGTAGGGTGCCAGCCGGCCCGGAGGACTCACCGCGCTGGCGTGTCGGTAGGCACTTTCGAAGTCGCCGTCGGAAATGCTTGCGACAGCCTGTACATGACGTGCGTAATCGAGGGCAGAGCGGACTCCACGTGGAGTCGCCCAGTCGGCCATCCGGTCGGTGAGTGTTTGAGCGGTGTCCGTGTCGCCGCGAGAGGCAGCGACTATCGCTTTGTTGTAGAGGAAGTACCACGCAAAGAAGCTGTACCCAGACTCTTCGCACAGCTGGAGACCTTCGTCGGCCAGCTGCGCCGTCTCGTCCCAGCGGCCTGAGTGGTAGCTGTCCAGGCACAGGTGCATCAAGCCGCCGAGGTGTCTGCGCACGGGGCCGCCGTCACGCCCTTGGTGCACTACTCGCCAGGAGGGCTCACGCAGTACCGAGAGCCGGTCGGGATAGATCGACGCCGTTCCCATGCGCACGATGCGGGCTGAATCAGTCTCGTCCATAGCGGTGTCGAGAATCCTGTTCAGCTGATCCACAGTCGCCGCCCCAGCACGAGCAGGGTCACCGAACGTCTGGACCGCGACAGCCAGTAGCAGCGGCGGCTCCGGACGCAACTGGTTCACCGCGGCATGAAAA
>NZ_JAYWVC010000590.1:0-1278 GCF_036281785.1 Streptomyces chiangmaiensis
CCAGACCTGCCCGCACCACCGCTGATCAGGTTCTATTTACGCGTCAGAGACAGCACGTAAGTTCTGGCACCCTACAGGGTCGACTGTGGGCCGTATCGGTCATGGTCCCCGGCTGTTCGGGGGACGCGGCGGGGCCGTCTTTGGCGCCATTCCTGCCGGGGGGAGTCACTCTCATGTTCCCAGCGCGGGCGCTCAGGCTGCCCGTGTCGGGGAACGACAGCGGGGCAGCGTCATCGGGCACCCCCGCGCACAGATGAGGAGACACGGGATGCTCGAGCGGGTTGTCCGGGTGGTGCGGTGCCAGGGGACGCGGATGGCGGCGGTGGCGGTGACGACCGGGGCGGTCTGCGTGATCGGGCCGGCTTCGGCGGCAGCGGCGGCCGATGCTCGCACGGTGGTGAACTGCAAGGACAACCCTGCGGCTTTGCGGACCGCGATCGCCGGCGCTGGCGCAGGGGAGACGTTGGGGGTGAAGGGTACCTGCATCGGTCCCTTCACCATCGCCAGGAACCTGACCGTGGTCGGCCTCAAAGACGCGGTCCTCGACGGCAACTACGCCAGCTCCGCCGTGGCGGTCACCGGAGCCGTCCGGGTGCACCTGACCCACCTGACCATCGCCCATGGCACCGGCACGGTCGTCAACGGCCAGGTCTTCGGCGGCGGCATCCTCAACAACGCCGGCGGCACGGTGGCGCTGACCGACTCCACGGTGCGCAACAACGCCGCCCAGTTCGGCGGCGGCATCGCCAACCTCGCCGTAGGTGGCGGCACCGTGACGGTGACCCGGTCCAGAGTACGCAACAACATGGCGAGCATCTCCGCCGGCGGCATTTTTGTTGGTCAGAACAGCACGCTGGCGCTGTCCGACTCCACCGTGCAGGACAACCATGCCCAATTCGGCGGCGGCATCCTTAATGACGCGGGGGGCAGGGTGACGCTGTCCGGCTCCGCGGTGCGCAGCAACTCGGCGACAGCCAACGGCGGCGGCATCTCCAACCTCCAAGGCAGCACGTTGACATTGATCGACTCCAGGGTGGAGCGCAACACGACGGGCGATGGCCCCGGTAGCGGCGGCGGCATCCTCAACCTCGGTACGGTAGCGTCGGCCCAGTCGACCGTACGCGACAACAACCCGGACAACTGCGCCCCGGCCGGCAGCGTCGGCGGCTGCACCGGCTGAACCCGCGCCCCGCTCCGGTCAGCAACACGACACGTATGTCGTCGTCGGCATCGGTGGCATCGAAAGCCGCGACGAGTTCCCGGGCCATCGTGGTGTTG
>NZ_JAYWVC010000591.1:0-1267 GCF_036281785.1 Streptomyces chiangmaiensis
AGCGAACGCCGAGGTAGCACCCCGGATCGGGCTGCCGAGGCTGCCAGTCGTGAACTGGCCAGAGTCATCCGCCGAGCATGAACACGAGGACCAGTGGTTCGGACTTCACTGGAAGACCCGGACCCTGGTGAAATGGGCAGGCGGCCGCTCGTTCATCTGGGTGGATGACGAGATCACCGACGCAGATCGCGACTGGGTATCCATGCACCACCACGGCCAAGCCCTCCTCCATCAGGTCGACTCCTCCCAAGGACTCGACGACGCGGACTTCACCGCCCTCGATGCGTGGCTACGAGCCAGGTGAGTCGCCCGTGATCGGGACCTGCCCGACAATTGCCCCTGCTGAACTCCCTCAACAGACAGGTGGGCAACCGTGGGCGAATCGCACCCGCTCCTGACGTTCTTCATGGCCGCCGCCGACGGTTGCTTCCCGCCGGCCGACGGCCGGGTGACGGTGTTACCGCCCCTGGCCGGAGGGCTCGAGTGCTCGGTCGCCTTCACCGGCCACGCCGTCGTCGCCACCGCCCTGACCAGCCAGGCCGTACACGCCCAAGGGCCGGATGGCTTCGGTGCGTCGCTCTCGCCGGACTTCCTGCGTCACCTGGCTGGCCCGAAGGGCTGGATCGACGTCACCGACGCGACACTCACGGCCCGCGGCACGGGCGGCCCGCCGCGCCTGGCAGAGCTGGCCGATGCGGATGACCATCCACGCGTCCGCCATGCCCGGGAGATGCGGACAAACGTCAAGGTCTACGGTGACGAACGCGGCCTCATCACCCTGGCCGACGGCCTCGCCGGGCGGCGGGAGCTGAGTATCGAACTCCACAACGTCCAGGACGGCAGCCAAGGACACGGGCGGTCGCTCCTCGCCGATGCCCTTTCTCTGGTTCCGAAAGCCGACCCGGTCTTCGCCGCCGTTTCCCCCGGCAACGCCCGCTCCCTACGCGCCTTCCTCGCCTGCGGGTTCACACCCATAGGCAGCGAGGTCCTGCTGCGTCCCGAACGGGGATAGCCAAGGGCGCTGCCACGAGCAGAACCCCAAACCGCCCGCCCTCTACCAACGATCCACAAGTATTGACAATTACTCCGTTGGCTCGCCAGGCGGCGTGAGTGTCGGCGAGCCGGAGGTGTGCAGTAGTCCAGCGCCGGGGCGATTGCGTGCGCTCACGACGCACCATGCTGGCACGCACCACCGCGTGAAACTGCTTGAAGTCGCCGTGGCCGCTGACGAATGGCTGTCCGCACAGCCACCCCCATAGGCCCTGAG
>NZ_JAYWVC010000592.1:0-1254 GCF_036281785.1 Streptomyces chiangmaiensis
GTCCGGCGCTGAAGCCGTACTCAAGCTGCGTGCCGTCCGCGCCAATGACGACTTTGACGCCTACTGGGCCTGGCACGAGCAGCAGGAATTCATCCGCAACCACCAGACGCGCTACCGCGACCGGCTCATACTCACCGCCTGATCGACAGCACCCTCATTGGATCTGCACCCGATCGGTCCCGAGCTTCGCCGGAGCAGTGTCTGTGCGATCTGCTGACCGATCTGCCCGAGGCCCGCGACGGCGACGGGCACTGCTCTCATCTCGGTCACCGAGTCCGAGAGCTCGTCACTCGAGCCAGCCCTCCTCCTTCATGCGTACGAGCGCGCGCCGGTGAGCGTCGAGCGCCGCTTCGATGTCCGCTGCCGTGTGCTCGGTCGAGAGGAAGCAGATGTGGTAGGGCGCCGACACGAGCACCCGCAGGCGCTGCCAGACTCCCGCGTCGTTCCAGTCACGCAAGCGGCGCCAGCAGGTCATGCCCGAGCCGAAGCCCAGTTCCTGCGGCAGGAACTCCCACGGAATGCCGGTGTACAGCACGAACAGGATGCCCGACAGGACCTTCCGGTCATCCAGACGCCTGCGGCCCGGGTGATCTGGTCGGCGCGGCACAACCGGCAACAACGGCTCGATCCGCGCCCACAACTCATCTGACACAATCCACGGCAGTTGCTGACCCCTCCTCATGCGCGGGTCAACAGCCCCACGGACACCGGCACTCCAAGGCCAACGAGCCATTTTTTTCGCTGCGGAAGAAGGGCCGGAGTCGGCCGGGGCAAGCCCCTGTCGTCGCGCTGCGCGGACAGGGGCTCGCCATGCACGGGATCGTTCGTGAGCGTGATCAGCTGTTGGCGTTGAGGACCGGGTAGTAACCGCTCGCGTGGCCGGTGGCGGTGGGGTGGTAGGACTCCCAGCTCGGCGAGTACACCAGGGAGTGCAGCCAGCCGTCGCCGGAGCACAGTTCATGGCCGTTGAAGGTGGTGCGGACGTCACCGAAGACGAAGCCGTGGGCGCTGGCCCGGTTGGCGATGACGTTGTCGAGGACGTCCGCGGCCTCGTCGATCTTGCGGTGCTTGGTGTCGCTGAGCCCAACGCAGAAGACGTTGAGGGTGTACATGTGCGGGTAACCGAGGACGACCACTTTGGCGGTGGGCGCCTTGGCGCGGATCGCGTCGTAGGTGGCGTCCAGGCGGGCGGGAAGCGTGTTCTGAATGTAGCTCTCGGCCTGGTTGACCCGGTTGACGCAGTCGGAGTCCGAG
>NZ_JAYWVC010000593.1:0-1249 GCF_036281785.1 Streptomyces chiangmaiensis
GCTGCGTGCTCCGCGGGATGCGGTGATCGAGGTCGACGGCGAGAACGTGGTGCCGAGGGTGCACGCGGTGCTGGACAAGATGGCCGCCTTCGCCGACCGGGTCCGCTCGGGTGAGTGGACGGGCCACACCGGCAAACGCATCCGCACTGTGGTCAATGTCGGTATCGGTGGTTCGGATCTGGGTCCGGCGATGGCGTACGAGGCGCTGCGTGCGTTCACCGACCGGTCGCTGTCGGTGCGGTTCGTGTCCAATGTGGACGGTGCGGATCTGCATGAGGCGACGAGGGATCTGGATCCGGCGGAGACGCTGTTCATCATTGCTTCCAAGACGTTCACCACGATCGAGACGATCACCAATGCCACGTCGGCGCGAGAGTGGCTGCTGTCCGGGCTGAAGGTGGGTCAGGAGGCGGTGGCCAAGCACTTTGTGGCTTTGTCGACGAATGCGGGGAAGGTCGCGGAGTTCGGTATCGACCCGGACAACATGTTCGAGTTCTGGGACTGGGTCGGCGGCCGGTACTCGTACGACTCGGCCATCGGTCTGTCGTTGATGATCGCCATCGGCCCGGATCGGTTCCGGGAGATGCTGGACGGTTTCCATACCGTCGACGAGCATTTCCGCACCGCGCCCGCCGAGTCGAATGTGCCGCTGCTCCTGGGCCTGCTGGGCATCTGGTACGGCAACTTCCATGACGCCCAGTCGCATGCGGTGCTGCCGTACTCGCACTACCTGTCCAAGTTCACCGCCTATCTGCAGCAGTTGGACATGGAGTCCAACGGCAAGTCGGTGGACCGTGAGGGCCGGCCGGTGCAGTGGCAGACCGGCCCGGTGGTGTGGGGTACTCCGGGCACCAACGGGCAGCACGCCTACTACCAGCTCATCCACCAGGGCACCAAGCTGATCCCGGCCGACTTCGTCGGCTTCGCCGAGCCGGTCGGTGAACTGAGCCAGGAGCTGAAGGCGCAGCACGACCTGCTCATGGCCAACTTCTTCGCGCAGACGCAGGCGCTGGCGTTCGGCAAGACCGCGGACGAGGTGCGCGCCGAGGGTGTGCCCGAGGAACTGGTGGCACACAAGACGTTCAAGGGCGATCACCCGACGACCACGATCCTCGCCCGGGAACTGACTCCCTCGGTCCTCGGCCAGCTGGTGGCGTTGTACGAGCACAAGGTGTTCGTCCAGGGCGCGGTCTGGAACATCGACTCCTTCGACCAGTGGGGCGTGGAGTTGGGCAAGGTCCTCGCCAAG
>NZ_JAYWVC010000594.1:0-1242 GCF_036281785.1 Streptomyces chiangmaiensis
TGCGGTGGAACGTGAGGACGCGGTCGGCCTGCCATGCGATGACGGCCAGGACGAGACTCTCCTTGTTCGGGAAGTAGTGGTTGAGCTGCGATCCGCTGACGCCGGCGGCGCGGCGGAGCTGCTCGTTGTTCGTCGCGTGGACACCCTTGGTGTAGATGAGCTCAGCAGCCTGCTCCAGGATGCGGGCACGCGTCGCCTGCCCTTTGGACGTGAGCTTGTCGGGCGTCGGTGCTGCCGTGGTGGTGGTCATGCTTCAGGGTAACCCCAGATTGGGCTTGACAGCCCAGGATGGGAGGACGTTAACTTTGAGAAGTGGGCCGGGCAGCCCAAAAAATGCGGGCGAGGCCGCAGTCACCACGGGGACTGGACCTCTTCAGCACCGCGAGTTTGGCCCGGGCCCGCCGATGACCACTCACCTACCCATCGGAGGCTGATCCGCCATGTCACGGCTGACCGTTCCCGCTCCCGACGATGTCCCTGCCGGCGCGCAGAGCACTCTCGACACCATCGGCGCGCAGTTCGGCTTCGTCCCGAACATGTTCAAGACCCTCGCGTCGAACCCGGCCGTTCTCGACGTCGTGACGGGCCTGCAGGCCGCCTTGAGCCGGGTTCTGGACGCGAAGCCCGGCACACCATCGCGCTGGCCGTGTCGCAAGCCAACGGCTGCGATTACTGCCTGTCCATGCACACCTACGTAGCGTCCGAACTCGGCGGCATGTCGGGCGACGACATCGACCTGGCCCGCGCCGGCAGCTCGACCGATCCCCGGCGCGCCGCGGTTGCCCGCTTCGCCCAGCGGGTGGTCGACAGCCGCGGGCAGGTCAGCGACGCCGACCTCGCCGCCGTGCGAGGCGCCGGGTACACCGACCCGCAGATCCTGGCGATCGTCGCGGTCGCAGTGCAGTTCCTGCTCACCAACTTCATCAACAACGTCAACCAGACCGACATCGACATCCCCGCCGTCAGCCCGGTCGGCACGCCCGGCTGACCGCCGCCCGCCAACCACCGCTCCTCACCCTCTCATCGCAGGAAGAAGGCAGATTGACAATGAATCTCGACAAGCTCATGAACAAGCACCTCACCAGGTATTTCGACCCCAGCAAGACCATTCCGGAGGAAACACTTCAGCAGCTGCTGAGGTTCCTGCGCTCGACGCCCTCGTCGGTGAACGTACAGCCCAACCACTTCTACGTCCTTGCCACGCCCGAAGGCAAAGAGCGGCTCGCCAACAACCTGGGCGAG
>NZ_JAYWVC010000595.1:0-1239 GCF_036281785.1 Streptomyces chiangmaiensis
CGGCTCGCCGACCGGGTTGCCGTGGGCATCGAGCCGCCACGCAGCCAGATGGTCAGCGTTCGTATCGACACCGATCAGGCCGCCTGTGCGGGCGTGGGACAGGGGAACGGTTTTGACCGGCGCGATCATCCACCAGGCGGTCAGGTACTACCAGCGCCGGCGCTGCACGTCGTAGTGGATGCGGTAGGCCATGGACCGGTTCGCCCAGAGGCGGTCGGCCCATTCCTCGCGCCGGTGGTGGAAGACCGCAGCGCCGGTGAGCGTATACCGGCCATGCTCGGCGTTGGCCAGGTGGGCGAGCGGAGCAGGCAGCTTGAGTGACACTTCGCCATCGGGCGTGACGCGGATCGCCTCATTACCGAACCGCTTGCCCGACTCCCCATCAGCCCGCAGAAACCAGCGCGATGCTTCCCGGCGTTGCCGCCACTGGGCCTTGGTGAGCTGGGCGGCTTGCAGGTTGTGCCGGTTGCGCGCAAGCCGCTTCCCGCCGCGCACGATGCGGACGCGGCCCACGGCGCGGTCGGCCTGCTCGGCACTCAGCCGCTCTTGAAGTACCTGCAGGCGCCGCCTCTTGGCGAACCACTCCTGTGCGCTGCGGTAGCCGCCCGGCGCCCGCCTGCTTCCCTTCTCCCCGATCGGGAGCAACAGGCGGTGCACGATCATCCGCACACCCGCCTGAAGACTGTGGATGTACGCGAGTTGGGCACGCCTGGACAGCGCCCACTGATCGTGGGTGGCCTTGGTGATGCTCCCGGCCCAACGCGACGAAGACTCCTGCGTCAGACCCCGCTTGCGCTGCGCCCACGTATCCGTGGAGTGCTCCACGCCCTCAGCGCACCGTCGTTTGAGATCCCTCGAGGCCAGCGAGCCCAGATGCATGCCCACCAGGCGCAGCACCTGCTCGTCGTCGGCCCTCAGGTGCCCCAGGCGGGTGCGGATCGCCACGCCGGACGGGCCGACGGCCACGAAAGGGGCAGCGATCGTGCGCAGCGACTCATCACGCATCAATGCATTCCCTCCCCAACGTTTGATCAGCAACAGGAAGAACGGTACGGGCCGGCACTGACATCAGTGCCCGCCATGCGACATGTGCGCGCTGCCACACCACGAACCAGTACATGCTCGTGCACACTCACACACGCTCCAGCACATCTGAAAACGAACAGTTCCCAACCCCGTACCCCGACAGGTGGGTCTTCGGGGACCGGGATACCGGTGCCTACCTCACCAGGTTCGCCT
>NZ_JAYWVC010000597.1:0-1233 GCF_036281785.1 Streptomyces chiangmaiensis
CGAAGCTTCAGGTCTTCATGGCCAAGCGCGCCCATGCCCACATCGAGGAGATCCCGTCCTCTCACGCTGTGACCGTGTCCCACCCGGGCGCCGTCACCCACATCATCGAGAAGGCGGCGCGGACGGTCCGCTGACCGGTGTGCGTTCACGGCGAACTCGTCGCCCTAGGCATCAAGGTTGCCGCCTCCACCGTGTGGAACATCCTCAAGGAACACGGCATCGACCCCGCACCCGAGCGGAATCACACCACCTGGCCGGCGTTCCTGCGATCCCAAGCCCACGCCAGCTGACAGATCCGTAAATGATCACTTGTGTCCCGCATCTTAAATTCGTTATCTATGTGTAGATGGTGGGGTGGCGAAGACAGGGCGGCCTAAGGTCGAGTTGGTATTGAGCGACGAGGAGCGTGCCACGCTTCAGGGGTGGGCGCGGCGGGCGAAGTCGTCGCAGGCGCTGGCGTTGCGGTGTCGGATCGTGCTGGCTTGCGCGGAGGGGGCGAGTAACACGCAGGTCGCGCAGGACCTGCAGGTCTCGAAACCGACGGTGGGCAAATGGCGGGCCCGGTTCGTCGAGTCTCGCCTGGAGGGCCTGGTCGACGAGCCGCGGCCTGGGCGGCCGTCGTCGATCACGTTGGACCAGGTCGAGGAGGTGCTGGTGACCACCTTGGAGGAGACCCCGAAGAACGCTACGCACTGGTCGCGGGCGTCGATGGCGAAGAGGTCCGGCCTGTCGAAGTCCACCATCGGCAGGATCTGGCGTGACGTCGGACTCAAACCGCACCTGTCCGACACGTTCAAGCTGTCTACCGATCTGCTGTTCGTGGAGAAGGTGGTGGATGTCGTCGGGCTGTATCACAACCCGCCGGAGAAGGCGGTGGTGTTGTGCGTCGACGAGAAGTCCCAGGTGCAAGCACTGGACCGCTCCCAGCCGGTGCTGCCGATGATGCCAAAGCGGCGCAGCCATGACTGCATCCGGCACGGCACCACCACCCTCTTCGCCGCCTTCAACATCGCCGATGGAAGCGTCATAGGCGAGACACACCGCCGGCACCGCGCCACAGAGTTCAAGAAGTTCCTGACCACCATCGACAAGGCCGTCCCCGAGGGCCTCGACATCCATGTGGTCTGCGATAACTACGGCACCCACAAGACCCCGGCCATCAAGACGTGGCTGGCCAAACATCCCCGCTTCCACCTCCACTTCACTCCAACCGGCTCCTCCTGGATGAATCAG
>NZ_JAYWVC010000598.1:0-1208 GCF_036281785.1 Streptomyces chiangmaiensis
GGATCATTCGGGAAGGTACGCCCTCCGCGTGCCCTCCCGGAACCGATCCACAGGTCTTGAGCATTGCTCGCCAACGCTGAGTGCTCCAAACCCCGGTAGCCGTGAATGACTGGGGCATTGAGGATCCGCGCTACCTCAGCGCAGCATCTACTCGTGTGTCTCCGAGCCGGGTTCCTGAGTGAGGAGGTGCAGCCCCAAGTGCTGGTGGAGAAAGCTCTCCAACCGTGGAAGCTCGATCGCGTCGGCCGGGAGATCACCGGAACGGGGACGGTAGAACTCGACCTTCTCTGCACCAACGCCAGGAGCCGTTGGCACCCTTTCCTATGCCGTAGGCGTGGCCAAAGGTCGCTGAACGTCCAGGACGACTGCCGTCCCGGCCACGGATCGGTCCTCGTGCATGGTGATCACTTGGCCGGGCTCAAGGTGCTGCCACTGCTGAGGGTCAAGGGGCGCGAGTCGCACCGAGGCTCGCCCGCCAGGTTCGAGGAAGGGCGTGCGCTCAACCCAGAGCATGGCGATGTTGAGGGCCGGTTCGCCGGTCGGGGTTCGGTTTCCGATGTTCCACATCGGTCGCAGGACGCCGGCGCCGGAGATGGGCGTCTGTCGTCGGGCCTCGGCGGCCGGGCGGAGGGTGAGGTCGGCCCGGATGATGCCGTTGCGGGTTTCGTAGCAGCGCCAGTGGCACCAGGCCGCACTCGTCTCCAGCTGCATCTGTTCGGCTGCGGTGGCCAGGGTTTCCCAGAAGCTGAGTGGAAGCGGTTGGACGTCTCCGAGTTCCTCCAGCAGGTCAAGGGCCACGTCCCACTCGTCGTGGGTGAGGTACTCCCAGACGTCGGCCACCGTGATGTCGTTCTCGGTGGCGCTCTCCTCGGGAACCAGCAGGGAGGCGGCTTCCAGCAGCTTGGGCACGTCCATGCCCCGATTCTGGCCCAGGCCGCGTTTCTGTTGTTCGCGGTGCTGCTCACGAGTCTGTGACCTGGGGCTTCTGATGGGGGATCTCAGGCATTCCGAGGGAGACAGGATCGCTGCGCTGGAAGCGGCGGGCCTGCTCGCGCTTGCTCCGCAAGAAGGTGAGCGTCAGATCGAGCCCTTCGATCTCGCCTCGCCAGTCCTCTTCGACGGCTCGTTTGCGGCGGGCGAGGAGGTCCTCCTCCAGCTCTTTGAGGCGAGACAGCATCTTCGGGTTGATGCTGAGCATCGGGCAACGG
>NZ_JAYWVC010000599.1:0-1181 GCF_036281785.1 Streptomyces chiangmaiensis
CCGCATGGCCGCCACAAACGGCGGCGCCCGCACGCCGGCAACAGTGACGGAGGCCGACGGGGGTACAGAGACAGTTACGCTGGCGGCGCGAGGTTGACACGGCCGGCCCCCTCTTGCGGCTTAGGTTGAGGCGGTCGGGAAGGCGCTCAGGAGTCGTCGCTGGTGTCGGGTACGACATGGACAGCTGCCTCCTCAGCTGAGGCAGCGCCGCCGTCGATCCCGACGTCCCGTGCCCAATAGTCGTCACCGTCGTATCCGGTGGCGTCGATGCCGGTATCCCAGCTGAGGAGCCGTCCAGCGCGCTCATCGCCGACTTGGTCATCGATGAGCTCGCCATCCGTGTCGACCGTGTCGCCCAGTCCGTCGCCGTCATCTGATGCGCTCACCTCCGGCACCTCCCGCCTCAGGCGGTGCGTGAGGTCTTCGTGGGAGGCGCCCTCTCTAGCGGTCAGCCCCCACTCGTTGACGGCTATGGGTGCTTCGGCAGGCGAGTAGCCGCGGTCCAGGACGTCTTCGCCGAGCTCGTCCTCGTCGAATTCCTCTCGCGAGCGCAGGGGGTTCGAGGCGGCAAAGTCCTCGAAGCCTGGAAGGTCGTCAGGTGAAGTCATCTTGGCCTCCATGCCGTAGGCGTTGGGCAACGCAGGTGCGATGCCTTTGTTGGCGGTGTGGCGCCAGAGGTTGTCATTCAAGCGGCTTGATGTGTACGAGGCATCTATCCGAGATAGTCGCTGGGCCCGGCGGCCCAGGCGGAGGCTGTGCCACCCGCCTCCCGCGTTCAGCTTCGTGTGTGACCCCAGCTGCCGGGGTGCTGGAGTCGATCAGCAGCACGTAGCCGGGGTTCTCTTCGATGAAGCGGTCGACAACCTGACAGGAGTTGGTGATCACGGCTCCTTTGGCGCTGAGGTCGTCAGGGCCGTACCGAATCAGCAGCTTGGACCAGTCACGTCCTCGGAAGCCTTCCCGGATTGAGGTTCCCCCGCTGCGCGGGAGTGGCTGACTATCTGGTCAGGGCAGATTGACGTGGTTTCAGGTTCACTTGTTCGGTTGTTACCCGGCTGGCGTAGTGCTTCTCCTCGTACTCGATCGGGCTGAGGTAGCCGAGGGAACCTCAGAAGAGCGGCGGCACGTGTCCTGTCTCTCCACCGTCCAACAAGCGGCTTGCCTCCTGCCTGCCCTCGAAC
>NZ_JAYWVC010000006.1:0-109265 GCF_036281785.1 Streptomyces chiangmaiensis
GCCGACGACGTCCAGGAGCTCCTGGACCTTGCGCCGCCGGTCGCCCTTGGGCGCCACCTCGGGGTGGATGTCGAAGGGCTCGCCGATGATGTCACCCACCGTCATACGGGGGTTGAGCGAGGTGTACGGGTCCTGGAACACCATCTGGATGTTCCGGCGCACGGCCTTCAGGGCGCGTCCGGACAGCTTGGTGATGTCCTGGCCCTTGTAGAAGATCTCGCCCGCGGTGGCCTGCTCCAGGTGCATCAGGACCTTGGCCACCGTCGACTTGCCGCAACCGGACTCGCCCACGATGCCCAGGGTCTCGCCCTGGTGCAGGTCGAAGGAGACACCGTCGACCGCCTTGACGGCACCGACCTGCTTCCTGAACAGGATCCCCTGGGTGAGCGGGAAGTGCTTCACCAGGTTGCGGACCTGCAGGATCGGCTCGCCGCGTTCGACAGGGGCTTCGATCGCGTGGACCGCATCCTCCTCCGTACGGGCGTCCACGACGTCCACCTCGGAGACGTTCGGCGTGGCGTCCTGCGGCTCGTCGGTCTTGCTGAGCTCAGCCATGGATCGTCTCCTTCCAGAAGTGGCACGCCGAGGCGCGGCCCACCAGTTCGGTGCCGTCCTGCTCGGTGACCGGCAGCAGGTCCGGGACCTGGGTACGGCACACGTCCTGGGCCTTGGGGCAGCGCGGGTTGAAGGCGCAGCCGGTCGGGATGTGCAGCAGGTTGGGCGGCAGACCCTTGATCGCGTACAGCTCCTGGCCCTTCTGGTCCAGGCGCGGGATCGAGTCCAGCAGACCCCGCGTGTACGGGTGCGCGGGACGCTTGTACAGCTCGTGGACCGGTGCCTGCTCCACGATCCGGCCCGCGTACATCACCGCGATCTTGTCGGCGACGTCGGCAACGACGCCCAAGTCGTGGGTGATGAGGATCAGGCCCATGTTGTACTCGCGCTGGAGTTCCGCGAGCAGGTCCATGACCTGGGCCTGGACCGTCACGTCGAGGGCCGTGGTGGGCTCGTCGGCGATGATCAGGTCCGGCTCCAGGGCCAGCGCCATGGCGATCATGATGCGCTGACGCATACCGCCCGAGAACTGGTGCGGGTAGTCGTTGACGCGGGCCGCCGCGGCCGGGATCTTCACCCGGTCCATCAGCTCGATCGCCTTGGCCTTGGCGTCCTTCTTGGACATGCCCTGGTGGACACGGAACATCTCACCGAGCTGGTACCCGACACTCAGCACCGGGTTGAGCGAGCTGAGCGCGTCCTGGAAGATCATGGCGATCCGCTGTCCGCGGATCTTGCGGCGCGCCTCGCCGGACATGGTCAGCATGTCCTGGCCACGGAAGCGGATCTCCCCCTGAGGGATCTTCGCCGGCGGCATGTCGAGGATGCCCATGATCGCCTGTGCGGTGACGGACTTGCCGGAGCCCGACTCACCGAGCACCGCGAGCGTCTCACCGGCGTTCACGCTGTAGTTGACGCCGTTGACGGCCTTGACCACTCCCTCACGGGTGTGGAACTCGACGTGCAGGTCACGCACTTCGAGGAGCGGCGTGCCGCCCGTGTCGCCGTCACGCGGCGAGGGAACGGGAACGACTTCTTCGATGGTGGTCACGTACGCCTCCCTCAGCGCATCTTCGGGTCGAGGGCGTTGCGGACCGCCTCACCGAGCATGATGAACGCCAGCACAGTGATGATGAGCATGATCGACGGGTACAGCATGATCCACTGCGCCACGCGGATCTGGTTGCCGCCGTCCGAGATGTCGTTGCCCCATGAGACGCCGTTCAGGCCGAGGCCCAGGTACGACAGGGTCGCCTCGGCGGAGATGTAGATGCCGAGCGAGATGGTGGCGACGACGATCACCGGAGCGAGCGTGTTCGGCAGGATGTGCCGGAACATGATGCGCGGGGTACTCGCGCCAAGGGCCTTGGCGGCGTGCACGTAGTCGGCCTGCTTGGTGGTGATCACCGCGCCGCGCATCACACGGGCGATCTGCGTCCAGCCGAAGAAGCTCAGCGCGCCGATGACGACCCAGGTCGTGCGGTTCTGGAAGGAGTTGAGCACGACCATGGTGCCGAGCAGGAACGGGATGCCGAAGAACACATCGGTCAGCCGTGACAGCACCGAGTCGACGACGCCGCCGAAGTATCCGGCGATCATGCCGACCAGGCCGCCCACGAGCGTCACCGTGATGGTGGTGCCGAAGCCGACGGCGATGGAAGCCCGGGTGCCGTAGATGACACGGGCGAAGACGCTGCGCCCCTGCTGGTCGTAGCCCAGCCAGTCCGCCGAGCCGACGTTGCCCAGCTTGGGCTTCTGCAGGAAGTGCTTGGCCAGGTCGCCCGAGGTGGGGTCGACTCCGGTGAACCACCCCGGGAAGAAGGTGATCAGCAGGAGTATGACGATCAGCACCGACGAGACGATGAAGATCCAGCTGCGGCGCAGGTCCTGCCAGGCGTCGCCCCACAGGCTACGGGTCTTCTCCGGCTTGGGCCCGGGCAGCGCGCCGCCGACCGCCGCGACGGCCGCCTCTTCCGCAGCGTTCTCAGGAACGGTCTTGGTCACGTCAGGCATAGCGAATCCTCGGGTCAAGGACCGCGTAGAGCAGGTCGACGAGCAGGTTGGCGAGGAGGTACACGATGACCAGGACGGTCACCAGGCCGACGAGCGTGGTGCCCTCGCGGCGCGCGATCGACTGGTAGATCGTGCCTCCCACACCCTGGATGTTGAACAGTCCCTCGGTGACGACGGCGCCGCCCATCAGCGCACCGATGTCGGTACCCAGGTAGGTGATCACCGGGATCAGCGAGTTGCGCATGAGGTGGACGCCCACCACACGGCGCTTCGGCAGACCCTTGGCGACGGCCGTGCGGATGTAGTCGGCGCGCCGGTTCTCGGCGATCGACGTGCGGGTGAGCCGGGTCACATACGCCAGTGACGCGGTCGCCAGCACAATGGCCGGCATCAACAACTCGTTGATATTCGTCGAGTCATTGACGTTCGGCGGCAGCCAGTTCAGGTTGAACGCGAAGACGACCTTGAGGATGTAGCCGAGGACGAACACCGGGACCGAGATCAGCAGCAGGGTGACCAGCAGGATCGCGTTGTCCGTGAGGCGTCCGGCGCGCAGGCCGGCCACGATGCCCAGGACGAGGCCCAGGACGAACTCGATGAGGAAGGCCAGCGCGGCGAGCCGCAGGGTGACGGGGAACGCCTCACCCAGCACGTCCGTGACGGGCCGGCCACTGGCGATCTGCGTGCCGAAGTCGAAGTGCAGGACCATGTTCTTCATGTAGTGCCAGTACTGGACCAGGATCGGCTGGTCCAGACCGTACTGATGCCTCAGTTGCGCGACCACCTGCGGGCTGCCGCCCTTGTCACCGAACAGCCCTCGTACGGGGTCTCCGGGCAGCGCGTAGACCATGAGGAAGATCAGCAAGGTCGTCCCGATGAACACCGGGATCATCTGGAGCAGTCGTCGTGCGACGTAGCGCCCCATCGTGCCTCCATGTCAGTCACGGCGGCAGCCAGCGGGCCCTTTCCCCGCGCACCGATGAATGATGCGCGCGGAAAGGGCCCCCCGGCCACTGCCGTCCCCCGGGGCGCGGTACCACCGCACCCCGGGACAAACGGTCTGATTGCGGTTACTTCTTGACCTGAACGCCGGTCAGGATCGGGTCGCCGTCCTGGGCGTACTTGACGCCGGTGACCTTGTCCGAGTAGCCCGCGTTGACCTTGTAGTACCAGAGCGGAATGCTCGGCATGTAGCCCGGCAGCTGCTTCTCGATCTCCTGGTACTTCTTCTCCGACTCATCCAGCGAGCTCGCGCTGTCAGCGGCGGCGATCTCGTCGTCGATCTTCTTGTTGGAGAAGCCACCCTGGTTGCCGTCCGACTTGCTGCCGAACAGGTCACGGATGAAGTTGGAGTTGAACGGGTAGTCCAGCACCCAGCCAGAGCGGTACAGCGACTTGACCTGGTGCGCGTCACGCGCGTTCAGGTCGGCCTGGAAGTCGGCCTTGGAGTCGCCGACGCACTTGACGCCGGTGGCCTTGGTGATGGAGTTGCAGACCGCCTCCACCCACTCCTTGTGACCGCCGTCGGCGTTGTACTGGATGGAGATGGCGTTGCCCGGGACGCCGCCACCCGCCTTGATGAGTTCCTTGGCCTTGGCCGGGTTGTAGGTGGTGACGTCACCGGCCGCGTTCGGCTGGTAGCCGAGGACGCCCTTGGCGACCCAGCCGGTGGCGGGCTCACGGGTGCCCTGGAGCACGGTCTTCGTGATGGTGTCGCGGTCGATCGCCATGGACAGACCCTGGATGACCTTCGGGTCGATGTCCTTCCACTGCTTGGTGTAGTAGGCGACGGCGATGGTCTGGATCGCCGAGTACGCCTTGTCCACCGCGCGGTCGCCGAGGTCCGTCTTGTAGACGGGCAGGTCCTTCGGCGCGATCTGACGCAGCACGTCGACGTTGCCGGACTTCAGGTCCTCGTACGCCGTCTCGAGGTTGGTGTAGTTCTTGAAGAGCACACCGCCGTTCTTCGCGGCGTTCGGGCCCTTGTAGCCGTCGAACTTGGCAACCTCGATCTGCTTCTTGTGCTGCCAGCTGACGAACTTGTAGGGACCGTTGCCGATCGGGTGCTCGCCCGCGGCCTTCGGGTCCTTGTAGAAGGACTCGGGCAGCGGGTCGAAGACCTCGTAGCCGAGCTTGTACACGAAGTACGGGATCGGCTTCGACAGCGTGATCGTGAAGGTGTTGTCGTCGACGACCTTCAGGCCGGACAACGTGTCCGCCTTCGGCTTGCCCTTGGCCGGGGCGACATCGTCGTAGCCCTGGATGTCCGAGAACCAGAAGCTGTTGGTCTGCTTGTTCGCCGGGTTCGCAGCCCAGTTCCAGGCCTTGACGTAGGAATCGGCGGTCACCGGGGTGCCGTCGTGGAACTTCCAGCCCGGCTTCAGCTTGACCGTGAAGGTCTTGTTGTCCTGGGAGTCGACCGACTCGGCGTTGACGTAGACGATCTTTCCGGACTCGTCATAGTCCACCAGACCCGAGAAGATCGACTTGATGACGATGCTGCCGTTGGACTCCATCGTGTTGGCCGGCTGCAGAGGGTTCTGCGGCTCGCCCACCTCGACCGAGAACTTTCCGTTCGGGTCGACCGCGGCCTTGCTGTCGCTGCCCTTGTCTCCGCCGCCACCACCACAGGCGGTCACGCCCAGCGCCACAACCGCGGCTATCGCGACCCATTTGGCGCTCTTCGCACCGCGCATGGGTTCCTCCTCATGAGTCCAATGGTTCACCACATGGAGGGGCATATGACATGCCACTGCCACCGGCTCTGTGGATAGTCAAGTGCCCCGCGCTCGTGAGTCGGCGCCGCCAGCAGCGCATGACCCATTGATCCGAGCTCTACGCGCCTAACTATCTGGCAGAAACCGTGGCCAAACCACATTCCTAAGGTCTCGGTTCGATCACACCTGGCGCGTACTTCTTCCAAAATCCGGACAAAGGGCCAGCAGAAAGATCCATGCGAAACGGACTTGTTACACATCTACCGGTGCCAGGTGTCCGCATTCCGGACAGTCGAAGGTCATAATCCGGTTGCTTTTAGAATGGTCTCCGGCAGGGGTTGGCCGGGCGTGTCCGCACCCCGGCACGCACGGTGTACGCGCCGTCTCGTTCCGGCGGGCGAACCCGGGTCGGATCCGTCATTCCGGCGGCCCACAGGGTGCACATCGGAAAGCAGAGTAGGGCGCATCTAGCGCTTCACAAGGGTGCCCGGCCGGAATCAAGGGTTTTCCCTATCCCTTTCCGAAACAAGGAGGGCCGGGTCCCGCGACTCGCGGGGGACCCGGCCGTGCCAGGGACTTCGTCAGCCGTGCTTGGCGCGGCTGGCGGCTCGGGCGCGATCCCGCTGGTCGAGGACCACCTTGCGGATGCGGACGGACTCCGGTGTCACCTCGACGCACTCGTCGTCGCGGCAGAACTCCAGGGACTGCTCCAGCGACAGCTTGCGCGGCGGCACGATCGACTCGGCGATGTCCGACGTGGCCGACCGGATGTTGGTGAGCTTCTTCTCCTTGGTGATGTTGACGTCCATGTCGTCGGAGCGGGAGTTCTCGCCGACGATCATGCCCTCGTACACCTCGGTACCGGGCTCGATGAAGAGCGTGCCGCGCTCCTGGAGGTTGGTCATCGCGAAGGCGGTGACGCTGCCGGAGCGGTCGGCGACCAGCGAGCCGTTGTTACGGGTCTGGAGGGGGCCGAACCAGGGCTCGTGGCCCTCGTGGATGGAGTGGGCGATACCCGTGCCGCGCGTGCCGGTCAGGAACTCCGTACGGAAACCGATCAGACCGCGCGAGGGCACCACGAACTCCATGCGCACCCAGCCGGAGCCATGGTTGGACATGTTGTCCATACGGCCCTTGCGGACGCCCATGAGCTGCGTGACCGCGCCCATGTGCTCCTCGGGCACGTCGATGGTCAGACGCTCGACGGGCTCGTGGACCTTGCCGTCGACGTCCTTGGTGACAACCTGCGGCTTGCCGACGGTCAGCTCGTAGCCCTCGCGGCGCATGGTCTCCACCAGGATGGCCAGCGCCAGCTCACCGCGGCCCTGCACCTCCCAGGCGTCCGGACGCTCGGTGTCCAGGACCCGCAGCGAGACGTTACCGATCAGCTCGCGGTCGAGGCGGTCCTTGACCTGGCGCGCGGTGACCTTGCGGTCCTTGACCGTCGCCTTGACGTTGGCGCCCTTGCCGGTGCCGCCCCGGCCGACGAGCGGCGAGGTGTTGGTACCGATGACCATCGAGATCGCGGGCTCGTCGACCGTGATCAGCGGCAGCGCGACGGGGTTCTCCGGATCGGCGAGGGTCTCGCCGATCATGATGTCGGGGATACCGGCGACGGCGCAGATGTCACCCGGACCAGCCTTCTCCGCCGGCTTGCGGGTGAGGGCCTCGGTCATCATCAGCTCGCTGATGCGGACGTTGCTGACCGAGCCGTCACGCTTGATCCAGGCGACGGTCTGGCCCTTGCGCAGCTCACCCTGCTCGACGCGGAGCAGTGCGATACGGCCGAGGAAGTTGTCGGCGTCGAGGTTGGTGACGTGGGCCTGGAGCGGCGCGTCCTCCTCGTACGTGGGGGCCGGGATGTGCTCCAGGATCGTGGAGAAGAACGGCTCCAGGCTGTCGCTGTCGGCCGGGACCGTGCCGTTCTCCGGCTTGGTCAGGGACGCGATGCCGTCACGGCCGCAGGCGTAGACGATCGGGAACTCGATCTGGTCCTCGTCCGCGTCCACGTCCAGGAACAGGTCGTACGTCTCGTTGACGACCTCGTCGATACGGGCGTCGGGGCGGTCCGTCTTGTTGATGCACAGGATGACGGGCAGCCGGGCCTGGAGCGCCTTGCGCAGCACGAAGCGGGTCTGCGGGAGCGGGCCCTCGGAGGCGTCCACGAGCAGGACGACACCGTCCACCATCGACAGACCGCGCTCGACCTCGCCGCCGAAGTCGGCGTGGCCGGGGGTGTCGATGATGTTGATCGTGATCGGGTCCCCGCCGTCCTTGGGGTGGTAGTTCACCGCCGTGTTCTTGGCGAGGATCGTGATGCCCTTCTCACGCTCCAGGTCGTTCGAGTCCATGACGCGGTCGTCGACCTGCTCGAGCTGGTGAGCGGCGAAGGCACCGGCCTGCTTCAGCATGCCGTCGACGATGGTCGTCTTGCCGTGGTCTACGTGGGCGACGATGGCGACATTGCGGATGTCGTGGCGCGTGGCCATGGTGTGGCGTACTCCCGGAGTGGTGAGGACGGCCTGCGCGATCGTTGCGCCGGCCTGCCGGGCTGAACACGCCTCGGCCTCGTCCCATGGTAAGGGGACGCCGCCGTTCGGGCTTGCCGGGTACAGGTCAGACCCCCCGACCAGGCACGCTGCACCGACCCGTACGCCCGGTCACGACGAGGGGCTCGCCGACGGCTTCGCCCCCTTCTTGAGGAAGCCCATGTCCTCGTAGATCGGGGTCTGGAACCCGAACGCACCAGCGTTGGCCACGTTCTCGCGGGTGGCCGTGAGCTGGGGGCGCTGATAGAGAGGGATCGACCCGGCGGCCGCCCAGATACGGGCGTCGGCCTTGCGCACCAGATTCCGCTCGTCCTCCTCGTCCAGCGTGACGATCGCCTCGTCGAAGAGCTGGTTCACCTGGTCGGTGCCCACCCGCGTGTAGTTCTGCTCGATCGTCAGCGAGCCGTCCGCCGCGGGTACCGGCTTGGCGTAGATCGGCCGGGCGTCGGTCGCGGGGAACGCGGATGCGGGCCACGAGTACAGCGCCAGGTCGTAGTCCCCGGACGCGATGTGGTCCTTGAAGTAGCTGTCGTCCGGGACCTTGGTGATCGTCACGCGGATCCCGACCTTCCCCAGCATGCTCGCGATGCGGTCGCCGACCGTCCGCAGGGTCTGGGAGCCGGGCCCGGACGGCAGCACGAACTTCAGCTCCAGGGCCTTGCCGTCCTTGGCGAACGTCTTGACCGCGGCGCCGCCGGGGGCGGCGGTGCCCTCGGGCGCGTACGCCCCCGGCATCCCGCCCTGTTTCTTGGAGTGGTCCCCGGGGTCCTTGCCCGGGTACCCCTTGCCGTCCTCGCGGGCGCTCCCGCCCGGACGGTCCGCGTTCTTGCCCTGGCCCGTTCCGTCGGCCTTCTTGGGCTCGCCCGAGCCGCCCGCCTTCTTGGGCTCGCCCGAGCCGCCCGCCTTCTTGGGCTCCGGCCCGGCCGCCTTCTTCTCCTTGACGGGCCCGCCGGACACCCAGCCCGCCTCGCTCAGCAGCGCCTTCGCCTGGTCGGTGTCCTGGTCGCCCAGGGCGCCGCTGTTGTCGGCGTACGCGTCCTGCCCCGAGAGGGCGAGGTGGCTGCCCACCGGCACGGCCGGCAGCCCGAGCGGCTTGAGGACCAGTCCGGCCAGCTCGGTCCGGTTGATGGCGCGGGCCACGGCCCGGCGCACGCGTTCGTCGGCGAGCGGCCCACGGGATCCGTTCAGGGCGAGCTGGGTGTAGGCGGGTTCCAGGGACTTGCGGACCACATACCGCTGGCCCCCCGCGGCAGCGCCCTGCGCGGAGCCCTTGTCGCCGGCGGCGGCCTTGACCCGCCCGGCCTCCTCCGGGTCGACGTCCGCGATGTCGACCGTGCCGGCGGCGACCGCGGCGGCCCTCTTGTCGCGCGGGACGGCCACGAGCACGATTTCGGAGAGTTTGGCGGGACTACCCCACCAGCGCGGATTGCGGCTGAGGGTGACCTCTCCCGCCTTCTGGTCGATCTTCTGGAGGGAGAACGGGCCGGCGGTGACCTTCAGCGTCTTCCTCGCCCCGTCGTTGAAGCCGCCCGGGGTGCCCATGACGTCCTTCGGGTACAGCGGCGAGAAGAGGGACTTCCAGTCGGCGTACGCCTTGTTGAAGGTGACCTTGACCTCGAGGTTGTTCGCACCCCGCTCGACCTTCTCGATGCGGTCGTAGCCCGCGTTGCGGGCGGTCCAGTACGCGCTGTCCTTCCCCGAGAGGGCACGCCACTGGGCGGCGAAGTCGTCGGCGCCGATCTCCCGGCCGTCGCTCCAGACGGCCCGCTGGTTGAGGCGGTAGAGGACGACCTGCTTGGGCTCGGTGGACACGACCTTGGCGGACTCCAGGAAGTCCGGGTTGGCTTGGGGGCGGCCGTTCGCGTCGAGGCGGAACATCGAGGGCAGCACGGCTCCGGCGACACGGGCGGTCGCGGGGCCGGTGTCCGCCTGGAAGGTGTTCAGGGTGGGGGGCAGCGCGTCGACGGCCCAGCGCAGCACGCCACCGTCCGCGACGAGCGTGCGGGAGGCCGGGGCGATGTCCTGCGCGGCGACCGGCTTGCTCCTCTCCTCGTCGGAGCTGCAGGCGGCGAGCACGGACACCGCGAGGGCTCCCGCGGTGAGGAATGCGGCCGAGCGCAGCACCGCGCGCGGTCCGACGACGTCGTGGGACATCACGTCCACCTCCGGGAGCCGCTCGCTCGATGAGCGGGGTTATGATCCGGTTTGGGGTATTTGGAGCTGATCAGATGTTATGAACCCACTGAAGAGGAAGGAGTTCAGCACTATGCGGCAACACGACGACATGGGCCGGGAACGTCACCCGACTGGCCCACACACACACCCCGGCCAGGTCACCAAACCCCGGCTGCACGCTCTCCCCGAACGGGCCCCCATGGGCCGGGGATTCGAATTGGCACTCGTACACACCGACGCGCCTCGGCCAATCGCTGCACGTCCCTTCACACCGACCGGTGTGACGCGCAACACTCGCAGGCGCATGAGCGTTACCACCCTGGACCCCAGGACCAGTGGAAGCGAGGTCACGTCATGTCCGTGCACGACGAACTGACATCGGTCCAGCGCTGCCTCGACGAGCTGTACCGGTCGGTGGGGCGGCTGGAGCAGCAGATCGGCGGCGGTGGGCTCGACATCCGCCGCGTCCGCATCGACGTCGACCATCTGCGCGAGAGCGTGGCACTGCTGCGCGAGACGGCCTCCACCGCCCCGGCCCGGCGGCCCGATCTCATCACCATCCCCGACACGCCGTACGACAACACGCTGTGGACGGACTCCGACGACGAGGGTCTCGGCGCCCGTGACCGGCACGCCCCCTGAGCCCGTGCCGAATCCTGCCCTGAAGGAGTAGGCGAGCCGAGCCCCGACAGAGGAGAAGGTGCGTTGGCCACTGATACGGAACCACCCGGAACGGAAGACCATCCGCCCGGCGGCGTGCGGACCGGGACGCGCGCCGCGATCACCGCCCCGCATCTGCGCACCGACCGCTGGTGGCTGGCGCCGGCCGCCACCGCGGCCGGGCTGCTGGCCTTCGTCGTGTACTCGACCTGGCGCGCCTTCGCCGACGCGGACTACTACGCGGCACCGTATGTGTCGCCGTTCTACTCACCGTGTCTGGCGGAGCGCTGCCGGACCATGCACGCGGGCCCCAACGCCGACATCTTCGGCAGCTGGTGGGCCATCTCGCCGGCGATCATCATCCTGATCTTCCCGCTCGGCTTCCGCCTGACCTGCTACTACTACCGCAAGGCCTACTACCGCGGCTTCTGGCTGTCGCCCCCGGCCTGTGCGGTGGCGGAACCGCACCGCACCTACACCGGTGAGACCCGCTTCCCGCTGATCCTGCAGAACATCCACCGGTACTTCTTCTACGCGGCACTCCTCGTGGCGGGTGTGCTCACGTACGACACCGTGCTCGCCTTCCGCGACGAGCACTACCGCTGGGGCCACATGGGCCTTGGCACCCTGGTCTTCCTGGTGAACATCGTGCTGATCTGGGCCTACACCCTCTCGTGCCACTCCTGCCGGCACATCGTCGGCGGCAAGCTCAAGCATTTCTCCAAGCACCCTGTGCGTTACGGGGCATGGCAGTTCGTCAGCCGACTGAACGCCCGCCACATGCTTCTCGCGTGGGCGTCCCTGGTCAGCGTGGCACTCGCCGACTTCTACGTGTACCTGGTGGCGTCCGGCGCCTTCGACGATCCGAGGTTCTTCTGATGTCCGTGGTCGACCGGCAGGAGTGGGACGTAGTCGTGGTCGGGGCCGGCGGCGCCGGCCTCAGGGCCGCCATCGAGGCACGGGAACGCGGTGCCCGTACCGCCGTCATCTGCAAGTCGCTGTTCGGCAAGGCGCACACGGTGATGGCGGAGGGCGGCATCGCGGCGGCGATGGGCAACGCCAACCCGCACGACAACTGGCAGGTGCACTTCCGCGACACCATGCGGGGCGGGAAGTTCCTCAACCAGTGGCGGATGTCCGAACTGCACGCGCGGGAGGCGCCCGACCGGGTCTGGGAGCTGGAGACCTGGGGCGCCCTCTTCGACCGTACGAAGGACGGGCGCATCTCGCAGCGCAACTTCGGCGGCCACGAATACCCGCGCCTCGCGCACGTCGGCGACCGTACGGGCCTGGAGCTCATCCGCACGCTCCAGCAGAAGATCGTGGCGCTCCAGCAGGAGGACGAGAAGGAGACCGGGGACCACGAGTCCCGGCTGAAGGTCTTCCAGGAGTGCACGGTCACCAGGATCCTCAAGGACGGGGACCGGGTGTCGGGGGTTTTCGCGTACGAGCGCGAGTCCGGCCGCTTCTTCGTCCTCGAGGCGCCCGCCGTCGTGATCGCGACGGGCGGCATCGGCAAGTCCTTCAAGGTGACGTCGAACTCGTGGGAGTACACCGGGGACGGGCACGCTCTGGCCCTGCTCGCCGGGGCTCCGCTGCTGAACATGGAGTTCGTGCAGTTCCATCCCACGGGCATGGTCTGGCCGCCCTCGGTGAAGGGGATCCTCGTCACCGAGTCGGTGCGCGGCGACGGCGGGGTCCTCAGGAACTCCGACGGCAAGCGGTTCATGTTCGACTACATCCCCGACATCTTCAAGGAGAAGTACGCGGAGTCGGAGGAGGAGGGCGACCGCTGGTACGAGGACCCGGACAACAACCGGCGTCCCCCCGAGCTGCTCCCCCGTGACGAGGTCGCGCGTGCCATCAACGCCGAGGTGAAGGCGGGCCGCGGCTCCCCGCACGGCGGCGTCTTCCTGGACGTGTCGACGCGGATGCCCGCCGAGGTCATCCGTCGCCGGCTGCCGTCCATGTACCACCAGTTCAAGGAGCTGGCCGACGTCGACATCACCGCCGAAGCGATGGAGGTCGGCCCGACCTGCCACTACGTGATGGGCGGCATCGCCGTCGACTCGGACACGGCCGCGGCCCGCGGGGTCCCGGGCCTGTACGCGGCCGGCGAGGTGGCCGGCGGTATGCACGGTTCCAACCGGCTGGGCGGCAACTCGCTCTCCGACCTCCTGGTCTTCGGGCGGCGCGCGGGCCTGCACGCGGCCGAGTACACGACGGGACTGGCCGACCGGCCCTCGGTGGACGACGTCCAGGTGGACGCGGCGGCGGCGGAGGCCCTGCGCCCGTTCTCGGCCGAGGGACCCGTGCCCGGCGAGGACATCGAGGAGCGGAGCCGGCCGCCGGAGAACCCGTACACCCTCCACCAGGAGCTCCAGCAGACCATGAACGACCTGGTCGGCATCATCCGCCGCGAGTCGGAGATGCAGCAGGCGATGAAGAAGCTGGCGGAGCTGCGGGTACGGGCACGCAGGGCGGGTGTCGAGGGACACCGGCAGTTCAATCCGGGCTGGCACCTCGCCCTGGACCTGCGCAACATGCTGCTGGTCAGCGAGTGCGTGGCGCGGGCTGCCCTGGAGCGCACGGAGTCGCGCGGCGGGCACACGCGCGAGGACTGCCCCACGATGGAGCGCGCCTGGCGCCGGCTCATCCTGCTGTGCCGGCTCGCCGACCCCACGGGCGGCCTGGCGGCGACCGACCCGGTCCGCGGCCAGATCACCCTCACCCGGGAGACCACCGAACCCATTCGCCCCGACCTGCTCGCCCTCTTCGAGAAGGAGGAGCTGGTCAAGTACCTCGCCGAAGAGGAGCTGTACGAGTGAGCAGCTACAAGGCCCGTTTCAAGGTGTGGCGGGGCGATGTACAGGGCGGCGGCCTGGAGGACTTCAAGGTCGAGGTCAACGACGGCGAGGTGGTGCTGGACATCATCCACCGCCTCCAGGCCACTCAGGCGCCCGACCTCGCCGTGCGCTGGAACTGCAAGGCAGGCACGTGCGGTTCGTGCTCGGCGGAGATCAACGGACGGCCGCGGCTGATGTGCATGACGCGGATGTCGGTGTTCGACCGGGACGAGACGATCACGGTGACCCCGATGCGCGCCTTCCCGGTGATCCGCGACCTGGTGACGGACGTGGGATTCAACTACCGCAAGGCGCGCGAGATCCCGTCCTTCGTGCCGCCCGCCGGCCTCGGTCCGGGCGAGTACCGCATGATGCAGGAGGACGTGGACCGCTCCCAGGAGTTCCGCAAGTGCATCGAGTGCTTTCTGTGCCAGGACACCTGCCATGTGGTGCGCGACCACGAGGAGAACAAGCAGGTCTTCGCCGGCCCGCGGTTCCTGATGCGGATGGCGGAGCTGGACATGCACCCGCTCGACGCGGCTCAGGAGACAGGCCTGGACCGCAAGCGCGCGGCGCAGGACGAACACGGCCTCGGCTACTGCAACATCACCAAGTGCTGCACGGAAGTGTGCCCCGAGGGCATCCACATCACGGACAACGCGTTGATCCCACTCAAGGAACACGCGGTGGACCGCAAGTACGACCCGCTGGTGTGGCTGGGGTCGAAGATCAGAAGGCGGTCCTCGTAACGCGGCCGTCAGGGGGTGCGGCCGGACAGCCGCGGCCGCCGGACGTACTTCCGCTGCCACGGCACCACCCGGCCGGTCGTGACGGCCAGAACCTCAGCGACGCCGTGGAGGACCAGGACCACCGAGACGGTGATCAACGAGATGACGCGCAGCCTCGAGCCCGCGTGAGGTGTCCTCCCGATCATGGCACCGACCGTTGCGGAGGACCGGATCCGCCCCGTGGGGATTCGGGCACTCCGCATCGGGCGCACCCCGCTCGCGGTGCCGCGCCATCGGCCATACGCTCCGGAATGTGACGCCGACCCACCGTCGACGCCGGCCGCGTAGGGCCGCCGCGTACCGTGCCATGCGGAGGGTGCCCGTCGTGTGCGCGATCGTGCTGGTGCCGGCGGTCGTGGCCGCGGTGACCGGGATCGTGCGGAACCCCACCTCCGACGCCGACCTGGTGCTCCCGCTGGTCGCCGTGGTCGTCGCCGTCGCGGTGGCTGCGTACGCGTCGGTGCGGCGCATACGGCGCGCGGCGACCCGCACGACACCGGGCGGGGGCACGGCCGACGTCGTACCGCTGGACGAACTCGACCGGCGGTCCCGGCGGATGCTCGTCGAGACCGACGACTGTGTGCGCACGAGCCGGGAGGAACTCGGGTGCGCCGCGGCGCTGTCGGGGGGCGAGACGGTGCGGATGTACGCCGAGGCAGTGGAGTTCGCCGCGGCGGAACTGGCTCAGGCGTTCCTGATACGGCAGCGGCTCGACGACGGGGAGGGCGAGGTACGGGTGCTGCTGGAGGAGGTCCTCACGCGGTGCGACGCGGCCGGGCGGCGGCTGGACGCGGAGGCCGCCGGGTTCGACCAGATACGCGCGCTGGAACGCACCGCGCCCGAGGCGCTGGAGCACTCCGAGACACGGTTTCGGGAGCTGACGGCACGGGTCGGGGAGGCGGACGGCATGCTCTCCGGGCTCCGCGAGCGATATGCGCTCTCCGCGTATCTGCCGGTGGCGGGCCACGACGAAGAGGCGAAGGACCGGCTCGTCTTCGCCATGGTCTGCCTGAACCGGACGCGCCAGGCCCTGGACGGGGAGGGGACGGGAGACGCGGTGGTTCCCCTGCGGGCCGCCGAGACCTCCGTCGACCAGGCGACCTTGCTCCTGGACGGTGTCACCCGGCTCGCCTCGGTCCTGGCCGCCGCGGCGGCGGAACTGCCCGCCGCCCTGAACGCCGCGGAGGCCGATCTGGCGGAGGCCCGCGGACGACTGGACACCGAGACCGTCCGGGCGGATCTGCGGGGCCGGATCACGCACGGGGAGTCGGTGGTGGCGGCGGTACGGGAGGAGACGGGCGAGGGGGCCGGTGTGGAGGGCGCACAGGATGCCCGTGAGCCGTACGACCCGGTCGATGCCCTGCGCCGGATCGAGCAGATGGCGGCCGGGCTGGACCGGGCGCAGCATCGGGTGCCGGAGGGATCACGCGCCCTGGCGCGCCTCCAGCGGGCCCTGCTCGTCGCCCGCGGCACCGTCGGTGCCGCGTCGGACCAGGTGACGGCCCATCGCGGGGCCGTCGGCTGCGAGGCGAGGACGCGGCTCGCAGAGGCGGAGCGGCGGTTGCGCGCGGCGGAGAACACCGAGACCCCGCCCGTCCCGGCACCCGCCGACGCCCTCGCCGACGCCCGCGAGGCCGCCACGCTCGCCCGGCGGGCCCGGCAGCTCGCGGAGCGGGACGTGCGGGCGTACGGGACCCCGTACGCAGAGGGCCTGTGGACGGGAGGCGCCGTGCTCGGCGGCATCCTGCTCGACGCCCCTCACCGGCGCGGCGACCGACCCGGCCACCCGGGCGACGGCGGTCCCGCGAGCTACGGCGGACCGCGCACCCGGGGGCGGCGCGCCGGGGGTGAACTGTTCCGGTCGACGCGACCGGAGAACCCGCCCCCGGACGGGCCGGGAGCTCCCTAGGCTCGGCAGGACGCTCGCCGGGAGGTGCGGGGGCCGCGCGCGATCTCGACCATGGCGGAGACGACGAATCGCGGTGGACGCGAGGCCCCGTGCCGTGCCGCACCGGTAGCGCGGGACGGGTGAAGTGCCTTCCCGCGACCGGTCCTGTTCGCCGCGACGGACCCGCTCAGAACAGGCTCAGCAACGCCTCCGCAGGATCCGTGAGCCCGTGCTCGCCGTCCGGCAGCGGGAGTTCGAACCACACCGTCTTGCCGCGCGGCGTGCGGCGCGAGCCCCACGCCGCGGAGAGCAGCCCGACCAGTTGCAGCCCGCGACCGCCCTCGTCGGTGTCCCGGGCGCGGCGGCGACGCGGCTGGACCAGGCCCGCGTCCCACACCTCGCACACCAGCGTCCGGTCGAGCAGCAGCCGCAGTCTGATCTCCCCCTCGCCGTATCGCAGCGCATTGGTGACCAGCTCGCTGACCAGCAGCTCCGTCGTGTCCACCAGCGGCTCCAGATCCCAGGCGAGCAACTGGCCGCGGGCGTACTCCCGGGCCCGCCCCACACTGCGCGGCTCGCGCGGCAGCGTCCAGTCGCCGACGGACTCGGCCGGCAGCCCCTGGACACGTGCCATCAACAACGCGATGTCGTCCTCGCCGTGATGGGTGTCGAGGGTGTTGAGGACGTGGTCGCAGACGTCCTCCAGCGGCTGCGCAGGGTCGGTGAGTGCCCCCACGAACGCCTGCAGACCCTCGTCCAGCGGGTGGTCACGGGATTCGACCAGGCCGTCGGTGTAGAGCGCGAGCAGTGCGCCCTCCGGCAGTTCGACCTCCACCTCCTCGAACGGCTCTCCGCCCACGCCCAGCGGCATGCCGGGCGGCACGTCCAGCATCAGCGCCGCCTCGCCGGGTTCGACGAGCACCGGTGGCAGATGGCCCGCGTTGGCGAAGGTGCAGCGGCGGGTGACGGAGTCGTAGACCGCGTAGACACAGGTCGCCAGGTACACCTCGGACAGGTCCGCCTCGCGGGGCCGGCGGGCGGCGCGAGTGGCCTGCTGGACACCGCCGGGGGCGCCGAGACCGCGTGCGATCTCGTCCAACTGGGCGAGGACCTCGGCGGGTTCGAGGTCCAGCTGCGCCAAGGTCCGTACGGCCGTGCGGAGTTCTCCCATGGCGACGGCGGCACGCAGGCCACGGCCCATGACGTCGCCGACGACCAGCGCCGTGCGGTGGCCGGGCAGTTCGATGACGTCGAACCAGTCGCCGCCCACCTCGCTGGGCCGCCCGGTGGCCGCGTTGCCCGGCAGATAGCGGCAGGCGATGTCGAGGCCGGACGCCTCCGGGTCGCCCGGCGGCAGCAGGGACCGTTGCAGTATCAACGCCCGTTCGTGCTCTCGGCGGTAGAGGCGGGCGTTGTCGATGCAGACCGCGGCGCGCGCGGCCAGTTCCACCGCGAGTGCACGGTCGCGTTCCCCGAACGGCTCGCTTCCCTTCGTACGCGAGAACTGCGCGAGGCCGACCACCGTGTCGTGCGCGACCATCGGGACCGCGAGCGTGGACTGGATCAGACCGCCGTCCTCGGGGGGGACGTACCGGGGGCGGGCGGTGCGCAGGGCGTCCGCGCACGGCGAGTTGAAGGCGTAGTGGAACACGGCTCCGACGGCGACGGGCGTGGCTCCGCCGCTGAAGGGAGCGTCCGAGACCGCGCTGGAGAACGCGACACGGCGCAACTCCGCACTGCCGTCGGCCAGTCCGGCAGGGGTCTCGTCGCCGACCAGGAGCCCCTGGTAGAGGTCGACGGTGGCGAGGTCGCAGAAGCCGGGGACGACCACGTCGAGGAGTTCCCGCGCGGTGGTCTCCAGGTCGAGGGAGTTGCCTATGCGTGCGCCGGCCTCGTTCAGCAGGGCGAGGTTGCGGCGGGCGGCGGCGGCCTCGCGGGCGGCCGCGCGGCGGGCGGTGATGTCCGTTCCGAGCCACGCGATACCGATGGGACGGCCGCTGCCACTGCGCACGCGGTAGAGGTTGACGGACCAGTGCTTGCGCTCGTCGGAACCGGGGATGAAGCCGGTGACGTGCATGTCCGTGATCGACTCGCCGGTCTCCAGCACCCGCCGCAGGGTCGCGGCGACGCGTTCGGCCTCCGGGGACTGCAGGTAGTCGTGGACGGAGCGGCCGCGGTGGTCGTCCGGGCTGCCGCCGAACGTGGACGCGAACCGCTGGTTGGCGCGCCGTACCCGCAGGTCGGGGTCGATCAGCAGGAATCCGAAGGGAGATTGACCGAAAATCGACTGCGAGGCGGCGAGGTCGGTCTCGATGCTGCGCAGCGTGCGGACGTCGACGATGATGCACACGGCGGCCCGTTCGCCGTGCTCCGTTGTGGTGGGCATCACATAGACCTCGGCCAGGCCTTCGGTCCCCTGCCCGTCGGGCGCACGGAAGGGGATGACACCGGTCCACTCGCGGCCGTCGAGGATCTCGGCCATCTTGCGCTGGCCGCGCGCGCGCAGCCGAGGCGTGATGAACGCCTCGATGGGGTCCATGCCGACGGCCCGCTGGGCCGGGATGCCGAACAAGTTCTCCGCCCGCAGGCTCCACTGGTCCACGCGCCCGTCGGGGCCGATGGAGAACGAGGCGACCTTGATGTAGTCGTAGATGGAGCCGGGCGGACTGCTCTGCCACATCGCGCCGCCCGCCGCGTCATGCACTCCGGCGGCAACGGCGGTATCGACCGCGTCCCCGTCCATCGCGCCGCCCGACGGGTCCTCGGACTCCGTGGCCTTCGCTGGTATCTCGCTCACGCGAACCGTCCCCTCCAGCTCACCGCGTCCGGCACCGGTCACCGGGGGCGGCTGCCCGCAGTATCCAGCACTACGGTGCCGCACAACACGGTGTTCACGATCACAGCCCGGTCCCGATGGTTTTTGGACCGGCCGGGTCATACTCCCAGTCTTCTAACCAGGTGGTGCCCCCTCGAACCACAGAGTTCCCTCACCATCGGTGGCGCGATCCTTTCGGCCCGCCCGCACACCCACCCATCGCGCCGGCACCAGGGGCTCCGCCGGAAGGGGGCCGCGGTCAGCCGGGAACGGCGAGTTCGAACCAGACCGTCTTGCCGGAGTTCGCCGGCCGGGTGCCCCAGCGGCGCGAGGAGTGCGCGACCAACTGCAACCCTCGCCCGTCCTCGTCGTCGTGGGCGGCCTCGCGCCGCCGGGGCGGATCGGGAAGCGGGTCCGAGACCTCGACGAGCAGACGGGGGGCCGAACCGTCGTTGCGCACCATGCGCACCCCGATGGGCCCTGCGGCATGCCGCAGGGAGTTGGTCACCAGCTCACTGACCAGCAGCGCGGCGACATCCCCGAGCTCGTCGAGCCCCCACGTGCGCAGCTGCCCCCGGACTACGGCGCGAGCAGTCCGTACCGCACCGGGGTCAGCGGGGAACGTCCACTCGGCGCTGTCGTCTTGAGTGTCGAGCACGCCGATCACTTCCCAGGCCCAGAAGCCTACCCATGTCCGGTTTCGTGGGGTTAATGGGCACATACCCGATATCACTCACGCCTTACCGCGCGCTGTGGCGCGATCGGCGTACGGGGCGCCGGCCCCTGGAGCACCACACGCCTCGGCAGCCCCAGGCCCCACCGGGACGACGGGCGGCGGGCCGGGATCCCGGTCGCGCCTTTCCAGCACGCCGGAAGCACGAATTCCGGCCTGCGCGGCCTCGGAGCCCATACACGGCAACGGCACGGGTTTTACGAATTCCCTGCATCACCACCGAGCACCGCACGAGCCTCGTGCGGCCGGGCGGGATCAGTACCGCTGCCAGACGGCGAGCACCGCCTTGACGGCCGCCACATCCTTGATCGAGCCAGTGCACGTCCCAGACCTCGTCGGGGGTCAGCCAGCGCAGTTCGTCGTGGTCCTGGAGGGGCTCGGGGGCTCCGGCGAGGAGGCGCGCGATCCAGACCCACAGAACGTACCCCGGCTTCAGAGACCACTCCCCCGGTACGCGCTCGGCGGTCTCGGCCGTGACGCCCAGTTCCTCGCGCAGCTCACGCACCAGAGCACGCTCGGGGCTCTCACCTGGTTCGACCTTGCCGCCGGTTCTCTAGGCTACTGTAAGTTGTCGCTTCGCTACTCTTCCATACCGGAGCCGCGCACGTGAACGTCCTGGAACGCTGGACCGTCGACTTCTACGACTTCCACTCCCCGCCTCCCGACACGGAAGCCCTGGGAATTTCTACCTTCGGAGACTTACACAGCCGGGCCATCCGTAACGGAGCCCGTCATGGCACCCCCGTACTCCTCTCGCCGTCCGGCAGGCCGGACTCCCGGATCAACCTGTTCTTCCGGGAGGGCCGCATGGCGACGTCCCAGCCCGGGACCTGGCGGCGCTACGCGTACACGCTCGTGGTGTGGCTGGACTTCCTGGACGCCATCGGCACCTCCTGGGACAGGGCCACGGTCCGGGACGTCGAGGCGTTCAAGGACTGGCGCATCACCGACACCCGGAATGCGGAACGGGTGCGGGCCAGCTCGTTCGACACCGACCGGGCGGGACTCAACAGCTTTTACAGCTGGGCGAGTTCGCGGTTCGGCATCACGAACCCGGTCGCCACTGTGCGCGCCGACGACGAGGCGACAACTCGGCAGGCGTACGGCCGAGGGCGTCGTGATCCACTGCGCCCGGCAGGTTCGACCAGCCGTCAGGTGAAGTGGCTGCTGCGGGACGCCCTGGAACAGTGGCGGGACATCGGGTTGCGCGGATACGGCTTCGACGGGCTGCGACGCGCGGGGCGTCAGACCGGCGGGTTCAACGAGGACCGGGACACGGCCTTCGTCGACGGTCTGTACGGGACCGGGCTGCGGCTGCGCGAGTGGGCGAGCATCCTCGACATCGAGCTCCCCGGATCGGGCGGCGAGCGGATGGGGACGGCGTGGCTCGCGGCCAAGTGTGTCAAGGGCGGGCGCGAGGGCCGGACGTACTGGATTCCCCGGCAGGTGCTGCGGTCGGTCGAGGGATATCTGGACCCGCTGGAGGGCTCTCGGGCCGAGGCGATCAGCAGGGCACAGCGGGAGGGGCGGTACGACCGGCTCAGTGGCGTACGCATCGTCACCGGCCACGATCCCCGCGCCCGCAAGCTGCGCGTGGTCACTGTGGACGGTCCGGCAACGGTGGCCCTGGACGAGCTGGCACCGGACGACCGTCGCCTGCTGTTCCGCCGGACGCCGCAGGGCCTGGAGCCGCTGTGGGTGTGGCTGTCGGTGAACGGCCTGCCGAAGAAGCCGCACAGCTGGGAGGACACCTTCGACGCCGCGAACCGGCGGGTGGCCGAGACGTGGCTGCGCAAGACCGATCCCGGCGGGCGGCTGGGCGAGGAGCAGCGGGAGCAGGTGCGGCGCGAGTGTCCCTTGTGGGTGACGCCCCACATGTGCCGGCATTCCTTCGCCCTGAAGTGGTTCTCGATCCTCTCGCTCCTGGAGGAGCGCCGTTTGGAGGGCTTCTCCCCCGACGAGATCGAGGACTTCCGTGACCAGCTCGGCGACATCTGGCTGCAGTTGGCCGTGCTGCTCGGGCACCGGCATCCCGACACCACCCGGGAGTACTACCTGGAGCCCTTCACCGGCCTACAGGTCTCGTACCTGATGGCGCTCCTGGACGACGACGAGCGGTCGGGGGTGGACACGCTGGTGCGGATCTTCGCGCGTCACGGCGGGTCGGTCGTGGGGCCGGTCGTCGCGGTTGGGGCGTCGCGGTGAGGGGCGGGCGCAGGGCGGCGCTTCCGCCGTCCGGCTGGGCTCCGCCCGAGCGGCTGCCGGGCGGGGTGTCGGGTGCGGTGGTGCTGTTTCACGAGGAGAGCACCGGGCGGACCGTCCGGTTCGACTGTTCCGACCTGCCGGTGTCGGAGCCGGTACGGAACTGGCTGGTCCGGCGGCTGGCCGAGCGCGCGGGTGCCCGCAGCGGAGTGAAGCGCGCGAAGTCCTTCCGCACCGGGTACCAGGTCGTACGGGACTTCGCTCGGTCCCTCGCGGAGTGCGAACCGTCGCCGGGGCATCCGTCGGACATCACGGCCGAGCACATCCGGGCCTTCAAGTCCCGGTACGAGGATCCGCAGACCCGTCGGACCTGCGTGGCCCGTCTGCGGATCGCGCTGCGCGGCTGCGCGGAGCTCCCGGAACCGGCGCGGCGTGAGTTGTTCCAGACACGGTTGCCCGTCCTGAGGGTGTCCGAGCAGATCACAGCGTACTCCGAGGCCGAATGGCAGCAGATCATGACCGCATTGCGGCGGGATGTCCGGCTGTGCCGGGACCGGATCCGGGGCGGCCTGCGGCTCCTGGAACAGTTCCGCGCGGGCGAACTGGAGGCGGGCAGTGCCGAGGCCGAACTCGGCGGTCTGCTGGACATCTTCGCTACCAGCGGCGATGTGCCACGCGCTCGTGACGGAGAAGGAACTGCCGAGGTCAAACGGCACGGCGGCGTGGTGTCGGTGATGCGCAGGCTGTCGTTGTCCCAGCAGGAGGCCGGCGCCTTCGCCCTGCTCCTGGCCGCGCTGACCGCCGAGAACCTCGGCACGGTGGCGAAATGGCCCGCCGTGTACCGACGGGCGGACGGGGGGACGGGAGCCTCGTCCGTTGCGCTGGTGGAACAGCGCAAACCTCGCCGTGGCCCTGAGTCGGAACACCGGGTGGCCGCCGTCGAGGACCTCCCCGCGTCCCTCAGCTCCGTCCTTGAGCAGGCATCCAGTGACGAGCCGCTGTTCCACTCCCCGTTGCGGATCTACGACCTGTTGCTCGAACTGACCGCTCCCGCCCGGTGGATCACGGGCAGCACCGGGGCGTTCGTCAACCGTCGCGCCAGCGATCGGGGTGGGCAGGGGTCCTGCTGGTCGGACGAGATCCGTATCGAGCGGTGGGCCAGGTCCCGAGGTTTCCCGCCGGTCACCCGTGACGGCGAGAACGGACTGCCAGGAATCGACGTGCGCCGCATCCGCCAGACGGCACTGGAGATCCAGCGCCGCCCGGCGTCGAACAGCCGGAACACCCTGCGCGACCACTACCTCCGGCGCAGCGAGACGGTGCGCGAGCAGAGCCAGAAGGTGGTGGCCGAGGCGCTGGAGGAACAGGTGGCGAAGGCCCGTACCGCTGCTGATGTCGCGGTGCTCTCTCCTCGGCTCCTCTCGCTCGCTGCCCGGGACCCGGAGGCGGCGGCCGCCGAGGCCCGGCTGGCTCTGGAGGTGCTGAAGAGCATGGCCTCCGGGGAACGGGACACCGGCGTCGTCGCCTGCCGCGACCACCGTGAGAGCCCTCATGCCCCGATCGGCGAGGCCTGCCCTGCCTCGTTCCTGAACGGCTGCCTGAACTGCGCCAACGCCCGTGCTCTGCCGCACCAGCTGCCCGTACAGATCGCGTTGCACGACCGGCTGGCAGCACTCCGGCCGAACCTTGATCCCCAGACCTGGCAGGCCCGGTACGCGCTGCCCCTGGCGAGGTTGCAGAGCATCCTCGACCACTACAGCGCCGCCGAGCAGACTGCCGCGCGCGTCGCCGTCACAGCCCGGCACGCTGCTCTGATCGACACGCTCCTGAGTGGACGGACCGACCTGCGATGACCACCCTCGCGCACTCCTCCCCCATCCCTGCGGCCGTATCGGTGCCCTGGCCGGCCGACCATGTGGCCGTTCTTCGCAACCGGCCCGTCCGGCTCGGCACGGACACCGCCGGCCTCTCCCGCTTCGGCGACGACATCTGGCACATCCGCCCTGCTCATCCCGACCCGCACACCAAGGTCGGCAACATCAGCTTCCTTCCGTTTCCGGAGCCACTGCGACGCCAGTTCCGTGCAGTACTCCTGGCCGCCCTTGACCATCCCCAGCCGGTCGAGCCCAGCGGCCGCCAATCAGCGGCCTCGCTGATCGGCATCGGTTCGCTGCCCGTCCTCACCGCAGACCTCCAGCTGTTCGCCCACTGGATGTCGGAGCACTCACTCGCCCATATCGCCGAGGTGACCGAGCAGGACCTCGCCGAGTACCTCAGCCATGTGCTGCGCCTCGCCAAGTCGCCCGCGCGCAAGGCGGACGCCGTGTGCGCGGTACGCACCCTGTGGCTGTTCCGCGATTTGGTGCCGGGTCCCTGTCGCCTGGGCACCGCGTACCCCTGGCAGGACCTGACCGCCAATTCCCTCGTCGGACTGAGGGCCACGAACGGGGAGAACAGGAGGCCCCGCATCCAGGACGAAACGATGGAGCCGCTCCTGGCCTGGGCTCTGCTGATGGTCGACCAGATCGGTCCGGACATCTGCGCCGCGTGGCGCGAGTACACCGAGCTGAAGCTGGGCGAGCATCCTTCCCAGACCGCCTACTCCGGCCCCGTGAGTGACCGCCTGATCGCGTACGTGGATCACTGCCGCCGCACGGGAACGCCCCTCCCCGGGCTCCCTGGAACGGACCCTCACCAGGTCAACTACCGCCACGTCCAACGGCTCGTCGGGCTGCCGGGCAACGGCGGTCTGAGTACCGCACAGCAGCGCCTGATCTCCGGGCAGCAGCTGCCTGTCGCGCCCGACAGCGCCGTGGGTACGATCACCGGTCAGATCCAGGGACGTCCTTGGCGGAACGCTCCCCTCGCCATCCACGAACTCCCCCGACTGTGGCGGCTCCTGAGCGGCGCTCTGTTCATCGTGGTGTGCTATCTGTCCGGCATGCGCCCCGGAGAAGTGCTCTCCCTGCGCCGCGGCTGCCGGAGCACGGACGAGGCGACCGGACAGCTCCTGGTCAACGGCCGACGGGGCAAGGGCTACGACCGTGCCCCCGACGCCCCGGAGACCGCCGAACCCCTGCGCCCCTGGGTCGTGGTCGCACCCGTGCACGACGCCATCGCCCTGCTCGAATCCCTGCACGACAAGCCGTACCTGTTTCCTGCCCAGCTCCACCGCGGCACCCACCGCGCTTCGGACGTGCACGCACGTACCTGCAACTCCATCAACCGCGACATCACAGACTTCGCGAGCTGGGTGAACGAGACCTTTCGCCGCGTCGACGGAACCGACCCCATCCCCACGGACCCGTCAGGGAATCTCAACGCCAGCCGCTTCCGGCGCACTCTGGCCCGCTTCATCGTCCGCCGCCCGCGCGGCCTCATCGCAGCAGCCCTCCAGTACGGCCACGTCGACACCAAGGTGACGCTCAACTACGCGGGCGCACCAGACACCGAGTGGCTGCAGGACATCGCGGTCGAGAAGCTCGAACTCGTCCTGGAGCAGATCAGCGACGACGCCCAGCGGCTCGCGGCGGGCGAGCAAGTAAGCGGACCGTCCGCCGACGAATACCGCCGCCGGGTCGCCGGCTCGGCCGACTTCCCCGGCCGTACAGTCATCAGCCCCCGCAGCGCCGCGCGACTCCTCGCCGACGCGGATCCCCGGGTGCACCACGGAGAGGGCATGACCTGCGTCTGGCGCCCCGAAACAGCCGCCTGCCGCGCCGCCCGCCTCGCCCAGGGCCTGCCCGAACCGGCCGGCCCCGACGAGAGCGAGTGCCGGTCCACCTGCACCAATCTGGCCTTCACCGACCGGGACATCGCCCACCGCAAACAGGACCTCCGCGACTGGGAGGCGGCAGCATCCGACCCGCTGGCACCCCAGCCCCTGCGTGACCGGGCCACGGCACAGGCCGAACGCATCACCTCGCTCATCCACCGTCACGAGCAGAGCCACACCGAAGGAGCTCCGGCATGACCACCCGCCGCCCCCGCGACCTCGGCGCCGAGCGCTCAGCACTCCGAGCCGCGGCCGACCGCCTCCTGGAAGGCGCCCCCCTGCGCTCGGAGTCCGGCCGTCTCACCGTCACCGAGCTACTGCGTGAGTCCGGCCTGCGCCGAGACGTCGTCTACAGCACCCACAAGGACCTTGTCGAGGAGTTCCAGGCCAGGGCACGCGCACAGCAGCACACGCCGGTCCTCGCCCAGTCCCTGGCCGACGAGAACACGCAGTTGAAGCAGAAGCTGACAGATGCCATGTCCGCGCTGGCCAAGGAACGGGAGGTCACCGCGACCCTTCGCCGGCTCGTCGCCGAGCTCGACCTGGAGCTGCATGCCGCCCGCGAGGGCAGCGGGCCCGCCCGAGTCACGAGTCTGCCCGCACGCCGCCAGCCTCCCCGCAAGTGAACACCAGCACCGCGAGCACCTTGGATCCGGACACGGTCTGCCCAGCAGGAGAACCTGCCCCAAGCGCCGTCTCACCTCAATTCGCCGCCGGCCTTGAGGTCGTCGAAGAGCAGCTGATCGACCGGTGGCACCAACGGGCGGTCCGCGTACGAGAACCAGGCCATCTCCTCGATCTCACTGCTCACCGCCAAGCTCCCCTGGTAATCCGCGGTGTAGCAGCTCATACGCACCACAGCGCCTCCCGGCAGATCGGGCACCTCGGCCTCGTACGTGCCCACGTGCAGCGCACTGTCCGGATTGAGGAGCACGGTCAGCTCCTCCTTGATCTCACGGAGCAGGGTCTCCAGGTCGCTCTCCGCGCCCTCCCGCTTGCCACCGGGGATGTAGAAGACGTCCTTTCCCCTGGGCCTGGCGCAGAGAATCCTGCCGTTCTCCACACGCACCCACGCCACCGTGTCGATCAGGACCGTCATCACTCCGCCTTCGCTTTCCGGAACCCGCGTCAGGCAGGACCTTAACGAGACCGGTACGCGTCCGCCGGGCCGGTGTCAGCCCTCCAGGGTCGCGATCGCCTCGGCCAGCCACTGTTTCTCCTCGGCACCCGTCGCGCGGGCGATGCGCAGCATGCCCTGCCGGAAGAGATCCGGCGCCTCCTCGGCCCGCACCGGCTCGCCGTCGCGGTAGAAGAAGCTCGCCGGAGTGTCGAGAAAGGCCTGTCGACGGCGGAGGACGGCGGCCTGCTCTGCCCGGTCGGGGAGGTACCGCAGGAACGCCAGCAGCGTGAAAAAGCGCTGCCCATCGGTGATTTCGGCGTCCTTGGGGTCCCGGAGCCGGGCCTGCAGGTCAACGCGGCCCGCCTCGGTGAGGGAAAGGATCCGCCGGGGTGCCGCACCGCTTCCGGGCTCGGTGCGCTGCTTGACCAGGCCCGCTTTCACCAGCCTGGTGATGGCCGGGTAGAGCGCGCCGTCACTGACGGGGCGAATGTGGCCGCTGAGGCCCTGGATGCGGGTCTTCAGCTCGTATCCGTGCAAGGGCTCCTCGCAGAGGAAACCCAGAATCGACAGCTCCAGCACGCGGCCGAACCCCTTCCTGCGGCTATCCGGACACTTGCCCGTCTCGTGCGGTCATGCTACCTCTTTTCGCTGTACCTCTATTCGAGGTACAGCGAAAAGAGGGTGTGCGGTCATGAGGGCAACAGAGAACCGGCGCAAGCTGGTGTCGCTGGCGTATCCGGTCTACTTCGAACTGCTCGCGGGCGTCACCGCCGGGATCATCAACATGATCTGGGTGGCGAGGCTCGGCGGAGAGGCGGTCGCCGCGGTGGCCGTCGCCACCAACCTGGAGAACCTGCTGCTCGGCGTCATCCTCGTCGCCGGGTCGGGCATGACCGTGCTGGTCGCACGGGCCAGAGGCGCGGAGGATCCGGTAGCGATGCGCTCCGCCGTGCGCGGCGGCTGGACACTGTGGGCGATCGTCACGCCCGTCGTCGCCGTAGGCGGGTTCCTGTGCCGCGAGCCACTCGCCCGACTCGTGCTCGGAGGCGGCGAAGACAGCTCGCTGCCCCTCGCCACCGGCTACTTCTCGATCGCGCTGCCGGGAATCGCGGTGTTCTTCGCGACCAACGTCATCGACGGCATCCTCAAGGGCACGGGCGACACCCGTACCCCGATGAGACTCGCCATGCTCGCCAACGGACTGATCCTCGCGCTGGATCCCCTGCTCATCCTCGGGTTCGGGCTCGGGGTCCGTGGGGCCGCGATCGCCACGATGCTGGGCCGGACGGTTGCGCTTGCCTGCGGATTCATCGCGCTGCGCCGCAACGCCCTCCTACGGCAGGCAGCCAGGGCGCCCTTGGACCGGACCAGGCCACTCGGTTCCGATGCCCGTAGGGTCGCCGCGACGGGTTTGCCCATGTCAGCCGATTTCGTCGTGCGGATGACGGGTGCGCTCGCCCTCGTAGCCATCGTCGCCCGGATCGGTGTCACCGAAGTCGCCGCCTACGGAATCGCGACCAAGGCCATGTACGTCGCGACCATGGCCTTCTACTCGGTACGTCAAGCCGCTGCCATCCGCACCTCCCACCTGCTCGGCACCGGACACGACGAGCGACGGGCCATCGGGCGGCAGGCGCTGCTTCTCGCCGGGGCGCTGGGGCTCGCGGCCACGCTGGCGCTGCTCACTGCCGGGCCGTGGATCATGCGGGCGTTCGGCAGTGAAGGCGCGGTAGCCGAGGCCGGCACGCTCTACCTGCGATGCCTGGGGCCGTACCTGGTACTGCTCGCCTGTTTCATCGCGCTGGGCGGGGTGTTCGAAGGCAGCGGGGGCAGCCCCGCCCTTGCGCGGATCACCACGTGGGGGGTGATGCTTCAACTGGCGCTTGCGTACGGCCTGTCGGGTTCAGGACTGCCCGGCATCTGCTTGGCCATGGCAGCCTCCATGGCCCTGCAGTGCGCGGCCGTTGCCAGGATGTACCGGCGCACGGCACTCCCGACGATCGCCGACCGCGACAGCAGTCGACCGAAAATCTCCGCCGCCGCATCCGACGACTCCGCACCCGACAACCGACTTGCCTAATGAACGCCGGGCAGCTCCCAGTGCCCGGCGAGGTCGGCAGGTGCACTGCGGCGGGCGGCCAGGAGGCGGCCGTCACTCACCAGGGCGGCTCCGACCACCACGATCGGTTGCGTCATGCGCCGGAGCCTACGGGAGCGGGCGCCGCGGCACACGCCCGGGACGGACCCGCCTCACCTGCCTCCGTTCTGCCCGATGCGCTCGACCCAGTAGAGCTGTTTGTGTCCGCGGTCCTCGAGGCTGTCCACGATCTTCTGGGCCTCGGCACGGGTCGCGTACCTGCCCACGCGATAGCGGTTGCCGCTGTCGTCCTGCCGGATGACGAGCCAGGGAAGAGCGACCGTGCTGTCGTTCATCGCGTCCCCCCACTTCCCGTCCCCGGCTCTCGCCGCAACCCGCCCACCAAGGAAACCGCACTGCGCATATGCCCGAGCCTACGCCTAACCTTTACTCAGCGAATACGGCTTTTCACAAAGAGATACGCAACCAGCCACACCGGAGCGGGCGCGCACCGTCGAATGCGCCGCTCAATACGCCCCGGGCGTGCACACGGCAGACCGAGTCACGGCGGGGAGAACGACCGGATCGCAACCGCGTGAGAGCGCAGCCCTGTTGGGGGAGCGGAGAGCCGACTCGGGGCGGTCGAGCGGGACTTGAGGAGGAGGGCCGGGTGCTCGCCCCGCTACTTCACGGGCAGGTGGTACGCCACCCGGTAGCGGTCCGCCGGCACGACCACGTCCGCCGTCTCCACCGGGCGGCCCGACGCGTAGTACGTCCGCTGGATGACCAGCACCACATGCCCGGGGACGCCGCCCAGCGCCAGCAGTTCCTCCGCGAGTCCGGGGCGGGCACCGACCTCCTCCGTGACGTTGTCCACGATCACGTCGATGGCCGCCATGCGCTCGACGACGCCCATGCCGCCGAGCGGCCCCTCCTCGGGGAGCATCACGGGAGTACGGCCGGTGACGGCGAGCGGCTCCCACGATGTGGAGAGCATCATCACCTCGCCCGCGTCCCGGTACGCGTACTTCGTGCACATCACGCGGTCGCCCGGCTGAATGGCCAGCCGCTCGGCGATGACACCGCTCGCCTCCGTCCCCTCGCTGTGGGACTCCCAGGTGCCGCGCGCGGAGGCGTCCGCCTGCTCCTGGCGGAACGGGGTGGCACCGCTCTCCGGCCGGAACCCGGAGCGGGCCACGCGGCGCGGCACCGGCCGCTCCCGGACATAGGTGCCCGACCCGGAACGGCCCTCGACCAGCCCCTCGGCCATCAGGACCTTGCGCGCCTCCAGGGCGACCGTGTCCGAGACGCCGTACTCCTCGCGGATACGGGCCTGGGAGGGGAGGCGGGTGTGCGGTGGCAGCAGACCGTCGACGATCTTCTTGCGGAGATCACCCGCGACACGCAGATACGCCGGCTGCTCACCGAAAGTCACTGGCCGCTCCCATCAGCTTGTACAGACAGCAACAGCGTGGCAACCGTGGGTTGTACTGTGCAAGCACAGGCCAGAGAATCACTCGATGTGATTACTTGGGCGCGCCGGGGCCCTGCACAGGCACTTTCTCCCCGCTTTGGCCGCCGTCACACCTTCTTTCCACCGTCCGACCCACTGTCGCCACCCCCGTCGCCGTCCTCGGCGCGCGACGGCGGAGTCGTGGCGAGGCCCAGAGCTTTGCGGGCGGTGACCGCCGCACGGCCCTCCAGAAGTGAGCTTCCCCGGTCGTAATGGATGTAGAAGGTGTCGGCATCGGTCGCCTCCGCCGCCTTCCCCCACTCCGTGCGGGCCCGGTCCAGGGCCGCAGCCTGGCCGGTGACGGGCCCTCCCGCACCGTCCCGCCAGGCGTGGCCGTGCAGTTCGCGGGTCTGGTCGGCCAGTGCCGCGGCCACCCGCGCCGCCCACTGCTTGTGGCCCGGCAGATCGTCCTCCACGTACTCGGCGTCGGGAGCGGTCTCCAACGCGTCGTACAGGATCGCGTCCGCCCGCAGGTAGGCGAGCTGATCGGCGGACAGGGTCGTCGCGTCGCGGCGCAGAGTGCCGGTCAGGGAGGCCTTCTCGTCGGTGTTGCCGAACATGCAGGTGACCTCGCGGTCGCCGTAGGCCCAGCTCTCGCGGGTGGGCGTGAAGTAATAGACGTCCACGTCGTCGGGGATCGCCCAGGAGTCCATGGCGTACGCGGCATGGAGCGTGTAGCACTTGGTGTCGGCCTTCTCGCCGAGCGCGGCGTCCCCCGGATAACTGCCGTCCGGCAGGGTGAAGTTCGCGAAGACCTCGGCCTGGTGCTTGCCGGAGCAGGCCACTTTGTCGATGTCGTAGGCCTCGCCCTCGAGCGCGCCGCCCGGCGCGTTGAAGCACTCGCCCTTCTGTACGGAGAAGGGCACGCCGTTGCCGCGTGCGCCGCGCGCCCCGTCCTTGAAGCCCTCCCAGAACTGGTGCGCGCCGCCCGTCGCGAAGACCAGGACGAACAGGGCGAGTCCGAGCGAGGACACCACCATGCCGCCGATCGCGAGCCCCCGGCCGCGCTCTCCGCGCCGCCTGATCTGCGCCAGCGCGATCAGGCCGAGGACCAGGCCGACGGCGGGCAGGAAGCACAGGATGCCGAGCACGAGCGCGGCGACCGCGAGCCCGTTGACCGGTGCCGGACGGTTGTAGGGGGAGTACCCCTGTCCCCAGGGCTGGTACGGAGACCCGGGTCCGTAGGGCTGCTGGTAGGGACCCTGCGGGTGGGGGCCCCCGGGCTGCTGGGGTCCCGGTGGCGGGGGTATGGACACGGGTACCGTGCTCCTCGTCGGAGTGCGCAGAACAGATGTACGGGCGCATGGTAGGCGCGGCGAGGGTGGGGACGGAATGCGGGTGACCAGGGCGACGGCGGAGGCGGTCAACGGACTGACGGCCCGATGGGCCGGGGTGGTCGAGGGCGGCACCGTCCTGTCGGCCGTCGGAGTCTGGCCTCTGCTCGCCTTCCTCGCGGACGGAGCCGCAGGTGACGCTCGGGCCGAACTGGCCGACGCGGTCGGGCTCTCCGCGGACCGGGCGGCACCCGCCGCACGGGAACTGCTCGGCGCCCTGGGCGCGATGCGCGGGCTCGACGCGGCACTCGGGCTGTGGACCAAGCGGACCCTGGAACTGCGTGCCGAGTGGGAGGAGGAGCTGCCGGCGGAGACGCACGGGGTGCTCACGGACGACCTGGACACCGATCGTGGCGCGCTCGACGCCTGGGCGCGGAAGCAGACCGGAGGCCTGGTGGACCGCGTGCCGGTCGCCCTGGAAGAGGACACCGAACTCGTCCTGGCGAGCGCGCTCGCCCTGCGGACCGAGTGGTTGCGCCCCTTCGAGGAGTGGCCCCTCACGCCGGAGCACGGACCGTGGCGGCACCGGACGCTGCTCGGGCTGAGACGGCAGAGCGTCCTGCTGGACCGGGTCGCCCTGGCGGACACACCCGAGGGGCCCGTCACCGAGCTGAAGGTGCTGGGCACCAACGGCATCGACGTCCATCTGCTGCTCGGCGAGGAGCGGATGACGCCTGCCGGGGTGCTGAGGGCCGGAGTGGACGTCCTCCTCGGCCGGTATCCGTCCGTGCCCGGGACCCGGCTGCCGTTCGGAGAGGTGGGGCCGGGTCTGCGCGTGCGGCGGAGGCGCTGCGAGACACCGCAGCCGCCCCGTCTCGACGTGACGACCGTGGCCTACGACATGACGGCGCATCACGATCTGCTGGATCGGCACCGGTTGTTCGGCCTCACGGCCGCGTCGGACTCCACACGCGGGCACTTCCCCGGCATCAGCGGCTTCCCTCTGGCGATCGGCTCCGCCGGGCAGTCGGTGACAGCGCGGTTCGGCGCGCTGGGCTTCCGCGCCGCCGCGGTGACCGCGTTCGGCGCCGTTCCCGGCGGGGCCATGCCCGAGCGCCGCCATGTGACGACCACCGTCGAGGCCGTCTTCGACCGCCCCTTCGGCTTCCTCGCGGTGCACCGCACCTCCCGCCTCGTCCTGGCGGCGGGCTGGGTCACCGATCCTCTGCCCTTCCCCGAGTACGAGGAGGAATACGAGGACCACGAGGACCACGAGGAGGAGTACGCGCCCGGCACGGACGCCACGCACACCTAACGCAGTGTCATGGGCAACGGGCATCTACCCTGCTCATATGACACCCTTGCCGGACTGTTACTGCCCGGTGGACGGCACACGCGTCGCCGCCGAGTCCTTCGCCTGGTGCTGCCCCGTCTGCCGGGGTCCACTGGATCTGGACTTCGCGCCGACCCCCGCCCCGCTCAAATCCCTCGGCGGACGGGTGAACTCGCTGTGGCGGTACACGGAGGTGCTGCCGCTGCCGACGCCCTCGATCAGCCTCGGTGAGGGCCGTACGCCGCTCGTGGAGCTGGAGGACGGCGTCGCGGCCAAACTCGACTTCCTGATGCCGACACTGTCCTTCAAGGACCGGGGCGCGGTGCTGCTGACCGAACTGGCGCTGCGGCTGAAGCCGCGGGAGGTGGTCGCCGACAGCAGTGGAAACGCGGGCACTTCGATCGCCGCGTACTGCGCCCGGGCCGGACTGCCCTGCACGGTGTACGTTCCCGCGGGCACTTCGCCCAAGAAGCTGGAGCAGATCGGGGCGCACGGGGCACGGGTGCACGTGGTCGACGGCGACCGCGAGGCGGCGGCGCGGGCGGCACGCGAGAAGGCGGACGAGCCGGAGGTGTTCTACGCCTCGCACGTCTTCAACCCGTTCTTCCTGCACGGCACGAAGACCTACGTCCACGAACTGTGGGAGGACCTCGGCGGCCGGCTCCCGGACGTGCTCGTACTGCCCGTCGGCAACGGCACGCTGCTGCTGGGCGCCGCCCTGGCCGTCGCCGAGTTGTACACGGCGGGTCTGATCGAACGGCGGCCGGCGCTGTACGCGGTGCAGGCGGAGGCGGTCGCACCGCTGGCGCACGCCTGGCAGGAGGGCGCCGGCGACCTGGTGGACGCCACTGCCACGGCACCCACGTTCGCCGAAGGCATCGCGATCCCCCGGCCGCCTCGGGCCCGGCAGATCCTGCGCGCGGTGCGTGACTCGGGCGGCAGGTTCCTCACGGTGACGGAGGATCAGATCCGCGAGGCCCAACTGGATCTGGCGTCCCGCGGGCTGTACGTGGAGTCGACGGGAGTGGTGTCCTGGGCGGCGGTGCGGGAAGGAGAGCTCGGGGCACGCGGCGCGGTGGTGCCGCTGTGCGGGGCGGGTCTGAAGACGGGGCTGGCCGCAGGCACCGGTCCGTCCGGCGGCTGAGCCGAGTGCGCACTCCCGGCCCGTGCTTCGACGCCCGCCGCACGGCCGAGGCGGCCTGGCGCGCCCGGGCCCGGGAGTCAGGCCGGTGCGCCCGCCAGCCTGCGCTGCTCCTCCTCGACGATGCGGCGGGCCAGAGCCGCGTCCGAGATGTCCACGGCGTCGGGGGTGGCCTCGGCGACGTCGCTGCGCCGCGCGTAGGCGTCGAAGAGACGGTCCTTGTTCTTCAGGATGCTCAGCAGCCGTTCGTCCACGCTGTCCGGCGCCAGCAGCCGGTGCACCTGGACCGTGCGTATCTGCCCCATGCGATGAGCGCGGGCCACGGCCTGGTGCTCCAGCGTCGGTTTGACCTGCGGCTCGCACAGGATGACCACGGAAGCCGCCTGAAGGTTGAGGCCGGTGCCGCCCGCCTCCGTCTGGGCGAGCAGCACCGCGTGTCCGTCGACCGCCGCGAACTCGTCGACCAGGCGCTGCCTGCGGGCGGCGGGAACACCGCCGGAGACCGTCCCCACCACCCCGTCGCCGAGGGCGTCCCGCACGGCGGCGAGCACCTCGCGGAAGTACGAGAACACCACCACCTTCAGCCCGGTCTCGGCGGCCTCCCTCACGAGTTCGCGCAGCCGGTGCAGCTTGGCGGAATGCCTGGGATCGGCGTAAGCGGCCCGGCGCATGGCCATGAAGTTCCCCTCGGCCACCGCCTCGCGGTAGGCGTCCCGGTCGGCGGAGCTCAGCTCCTCCCATTCGTCGGTCTGCACCAGCGCGGGCAGTTCGGTGAGGACGTCCTCCTGGTTGCGGCGCAGATAGGCGGGGGCGACCGAGGCACGGAACGCCTGCGGTCCGGCGGCTGCCGTGCCCTGGTGGATCGCGGGCAGCAGTTCGGGGCGGAGGTGGCGGACCAGTGAGCGGAACTCGTCGACGCGGTTCTCCATCGGCGTGCCGGTGAGGAACAGGACGCGCTCGCACGGTCTCCTCGACGGCCGCCGCGATCTGCCGGGCGGCGGCGAGCGCCCGATCGGCGGTCTGCTCGCCCACCCCGGGCAGCTGCCGCAGTTCGTAGCGAGTCGCCCGGTGGACGTCCCCGACGGAGGTGAACCCGGCCGCCTCGATCGCCGCGATCCTGAGCCGGCCCTCGGTGACGCCCTTCAGCCGGGCGACAGGGATCTCCGCCAGCTCCTGCGCGACGAGTTCGGCCCGCAGCGGTGCGAGGGCCGCCCGCACCGCGTCCAGCGCACGGCCGTGGTCGCCGAGCAGGGCATGCGCGGCGTCGTACAGCCGCGCGCCCTCGGCGCACAGCGTCCGCGCCCTCCGCCCGGCCGACGCCGCCCCGCTCCCCGCCGTCCCCACGCCGTCCCTCCCCACGCGTACGGTCCCGCCCCGGTGTGCGCACATCCTTCCACGCAGGACCGACAACGGCGGTTGCCCTGGGGACGGCCGAGGCATGCCGCATGCCGCATGCCGCACCGACGGGTGCACACGGCCGGACCGCTTTCCGGGCGGATGCCGGAAGCAGTCGCCAGGCAGCCCGCCGGCGCGCCGGGTTCCCGGTCACAAGGCCGACCCCGCGGCGGTCCGGCGGCGTGCTCGATTCCCCCGCCGGGCCGTCTTCCGCGCGCCCCCTAGCTAGCCCTTGACGACGCCGAGCGGGACCAGGCGGGCGACCGGCCGGGCGAGCCCCGCGCCTTCGGCGGCGCGCACCACCACGTCGACGTCCTTGTAGGCGTCGGGGGCCTCTTCGGCCAGCCCGCGCCAGGAGGACGGCCTGACGGAGATGCCCCGGGACTCCAGCTCGTCGCGCAGTTGCTCGCCGCGGACCCGGTGCAGTGCCTGGTGGCGGCTCCATACGCGCCCCGCACCATGGGCGGCGGAGGAGAACGCGTCGTTGCCGGCGGCGCCGACCATCACGTACGACGCCGTTCCCATCGTGCCCGGAACCAGCACGGGATGCCCGAACGCGGCGAGGTCCGCGGGCAGGTCGGGGTGGCCGGACGGGAGCGCCAGGGTGGCACCCTTGCGGTGGACACACAGCGGGCGCGCCACCCCGTCCACGTCATGGGTCTCGATCTTGGCGGTGTTGTGGGAGACGTCGTAGACCAGGTCGAGACCCGCCTGCGCGGCGGTGGCGAAGGCACGGCGCGCGGCCTGGGTGAGCAACTGCCGGTTGGCGCGCCCGTAGTTGGCGGCAGCCGCCATCGCCCCGAGGTAGGCGCGGCCCGGTGCGGAGACGACGGGGGCGCAGGCCAGCTGCCGGTCGGGGATGCGGATGCCGAACGCGCGCAGGGACTGGTCCATGACGCGGACGTGGTCGCTGCACACCTGGTGGCCCAGACCGCGTGAGCCGCAGTGGATCATGACGCACACCTGGCCGGTGTGCAGTCCGAAGGCGCCCGCGGCCCCGGCGTCGTAGACGCGATCCACGGCCTGTACCTCCAGGAAGTGATTGCCCGAGCCCAGGCTGCCCACCTGCTGGAGCCCGCGGTCCACGGCCCGCTGCCCGACCTGAGACGGATCGGCGCCCTCAAGCGCTCCGTGGTCCTCGCAACGCTCCAGGTCGCGCGGTACGCCATGTCCCTGTTCGACCGCGTACCCGGCACCCGCGACCAGGAGCTTCTCCATCTGTGCCCGGCCGGACAGCTTCCACAGCCCGCCCCGTCCCACCCCGCGCGGGACCGTGTCGCCGAGCAGGTCCATCAGCCTGCGCATCCGCGGGGCCAGCGGCTCACGGTCGATGTCGGCAGCCAGCAGCCGCACGCCGCAGGAGATGTCGAATCCCACGCCGCCGGGCGAGACCACCCCGCCGGCGTCGATGTCCGTGGCGGCGACCCCGCCGATGGGGAAGCCGTACCCCCAGTGCATGTCGGGCATGGCGAACGAGGCGCGCACGATGCCGGGCAGCGTCGCCACGTTCGCCACCTGCTCCAGCGTCTTGTCACCGGCCGACCGGGGCAGCAGGTCCCGTGTCGCGAAGACCACTCCGGGCACCCTCATCGGGTCGCACCGGTCCATGCGGAACCGGTACGGACCCTCCGGCACCAGCGTGATGTCCATCGCCGTCACCGTCCGTCGGGCGGCCGCCGTCCCGGTGACGGAGCCGCCGTCTGCCCCGCCCCGGCCCACCGGCCGTCAGGCCGGCTGAAGGAGGAGGTCCCGGATGTCGTGCGGGATCTGTTCCAGCGCCGACTCCAGTGTCCCGGGCGAGACATGCTCGCGTACGACCGAGGTGACCGCGGCCGCGATCCGGGGGACCTCCTCGGTGGAGACCCTGGCCTCGTGCGAGAAGCGGCTCAGATAGCCCGCGCGGTCGTACTTGATCGGCACGATGCTGGGGTCCCAGCCGTCGTAGTAGGCGCCTCGCATCAACTCGGGGAGCTGCGCGGCGAAGTGCGCGGCGACATCGACGGTGAGCCGGTCCCGGAGCGTGTGCATCCAGGTGCGCAGTACCCGGTGGGCAAGGTGGCGGTCCTCGGTCCCAAGCCCCTCGCACACCGATTTCAACCAGATGTTCGCCGTGTGGATGGTGCGCTCGAAGTCGGGCGGGTGTGTGACGGACATGAATCTTCCCTTCCGGTCTGTCGGTGGCGTCCCTGCGCCTGACGGAATGCGGCGCCGTGACCCTGGCGGTGTGCGGCACCGCGACGACCAGGTGATGGAGAATTCGGCAGGTGGACCGGCGGCGCCCGCCGGTGGCGGCCCGTCACCGGTGCCCCAGGGGCGGAAGGCGTTGCGCGCGGCTGCTTCTCTTCGTCCCTGTCCTCTGACTCCATGGTATTGCGCGGCAATCCGGTCGGCAGCCGCGCCCGTGGATCGGGCGGCGCGGAAGGATGTACGGCCGCCCTTTCACACGTCGACCGTCACCGAGCAGGTCCAGCCCTGCGGCCCACCGGCGACTTCCAGACCGTGCAGAGTGACCGCCTTCGGGGCGGCGCCCGTCACCGGGAGCGAGGCGCCGTCGGCCATGCGCAGAACGGCATGCAGGCCGCCGGCGATCGGGGTCAGTTCCATGTCGACCGGGACCTCGTCCTCGGTGTCGAGCCAGTACACGACCTCTTCCAGCAGGGCCACCAGAGCGTCCGCGTCGCTGTCGGCCCGCACCGGCACCTTCCGCGTACGCACGCCGGCCGCTCCCGTCAGGTCCAGGAAGGACTCGCACACACCCCGGACGGCCTGCGCCAGGCATTCCTCACGGGTCGGGCCCCACGCCTCGACCCGCAGGTCCGCGGTGTGCGGAACGCTGCGGTGAGCGCCGCGCCGCATCACGGGCCTCCGGCACCGTGCCCGGACGGGCCGCCGACGGTGATCAGGACGGTCCGCCGTCCCCTTGGTGCTGCGGAACGGTGGCACCGCCGCCGGCCCTCACGGCTTCAACCACTTCCTGGTGCAGGTACCGGCTTTCCTGCTCGGAGAGGCAGGGCACCGGACTTCCGGCGAGGGTGAACCACTGTGACCCACCGCTGTACTGGACGGCCACATCGGCCTGGCTGCCGTCCCAGGTGGTGTGCACGGTCAGGTCGCCGGTGATGATTTCGTCCTCGTCGGTGCGGGCGCCCCCACGCCCGGCGAACACCCCCGTCGTCGTCCACGATGCCCAGAGCATGACCTCAGCCCTTCCTCATGACCGCAGGCGCACTCTCCTGCAGCGTTGCGACACCCGCTACTCGGTATGGTCCGCCTGACGCACCCGGAACGACAGCGGGGACCGCGGCCGTCGCGGTGCGCCCCCTCCGCCCGGCGGCCTGACGCACCGCGGAAAAGGTGCACTTGTTGTTAATCCAGGATGTACGGGGCAGGGTAGTGGCAGTGCCATACACCCGACTCGTCCCGAATCTCGGGTAACGGTCACGGCAGGAGGGATCATGCCCGACGCACGAACGCGTGGCCGGACCCGCCGGGACCAGGCCCTTGCGGCCACTTGCGGTGGCTGCCCGGCGCCGGACGCCGCACAGGGCGTCCGCCTCCCCGGCTGCCCGGTGGTGTTGCGAACGGGCGAGGCCGGGAGTTGAAATCAGGCGTGAGGCTCTTCGGCGGCGCCGTGTCCGCCGGCCGCCCCGCTCCCGGGTCGGGGGCCGGCCGGAAGGGGCTCAAGAACGGCGCCCTGGGCATGTTCTCCTCGGTGGTCATCGGGCTGGCCTCCACCGCCCCCGCCTACAGCCTCGCCGCCACGTTGGGCCTCATCGTGGCGGCGGTCGGACTGCGGGCCCCGATCGTCACCATGCTGGCGTTCGTCCCGATGCTGCTGATCGCGTACGCCTACCGGGAGCTCAACGCGAGCAACGCCGACTGCGGCACGACCTTCACCTGGGCGACCCGCGCCTTCGGCCCGCGCACCGGCTGGATGGGCGGCTGGGGCATCATCGTCGCCGACATCCTTGTGATGGCGAACCTCGCCGAGATCGCCGGCATCTACGGCTTCCGGCTGGTGGGCTACGACGCGCTGGCGGCGGACCGGCTGTGGACCACCGTCGCCGGCATCATGTGGATCGCCGTGATGACCGCGATCTGCTATGTCGGCATCGAAATCTCCGCCGCGGTCCAGCGCTGGCTGCTGTGCGTGGAGGTGGGGGTGCTGCTCCTCTTCGCCGTCACCGCTCTGGTCAGGGTGTACAACGGTGGCCCGGTAACGTCGCTGCACGTCTCCGCTTCCTGGTTCAACCCCTTCGAGGTGTCCTCGACGCAGGCGCTGACCTCGGGCGTCCTCGCGGCGGTCTTCCTCTACTGGGGCTGGGACACCGCCGTGACCGTCAACGAGGAAACCGTCGACAGCCGGCGCGTCCCCGGGCGCGCCGCGCTCGTCTCCACCGTGCTGCTGCTCTTCACCTACGGGCTGGTGTCCACCTCGGCGCAGTCGTTCGCCGGAGTCGGCACCTCGGGCACCGGGCTGGGCAACGCCGACCACTCGGGCGATGTGCTCTCCGGGCTGGGCGACGCCGTGTTCGGGAGCAGCGACCTCGGGGTGCTCCTGTCCAGACTGCTGGTCCTGATGGTGCTGACCTCGGCGCTGGCCTCCACCCAGACCACCATCCTGCCCCTGGCCAGAACCGTTTTCTCCATGGCGGTCCACAAGGCCGTCCCCGCCCGCTTCGCCCGCGTCCACCGCAGGTTCCTCACCCCGACCTGGTCGACCGTCGGTATGGGAGCGGTCTCGATCGGCGTCCTGATCCTGCTCGCCTCGTTCAGCCGGGACATCCTGACCGACTCACTCAACTCGGTCGGTCTCGCGATCACGTTCTACTACGGACTGACCGGCTTCGCCTGCCTCTGGTACCACCGCAAGGTGCTCACCCGCAGCACCAAGGACCTGGTGTTCAAGGGCATTCTGCCGGGGCTGGGCGGGCTGACGATGCTCTGCCTGTTCCTCTACGCCACCTTCGACGTCTACGCGAACCCCGGGTTCGGCCAGACCACGGTCGACCTGCCGCTGATCGGACCGACGGGCGGCGTCACGGTCATCGGCCTGGGCGCCCTGCTGCTGGGCTTCGTGCTGATGCTGGGGATCACCCGCGGGCACTCGGCGGCTCTCAAGCTGCAGCGGAGTCTGCTGCCGCACAGCCTGCCGCCGCACACCGCCGTCGATGCGGCGAGCCGCTACCTGCCCGCCGACAGCGGGTCCGGTGTGGGTGGTGACTGGTTCGACGTCATCCCGCTGTCCGGCGCGCGGGTCGGCCTGGTCGTCGGCGACGTCCTCGGTCACGGCCTGCGCGCCGCCGCCACCATGGGGCGCCTGCGCACGGGCGTACGGGTCCTGGCCCGGCTGGACCTGGCCCCGGACGAGTTGCTCTCCCGCCTGGACGACCTGGTCGAGCAGACCGTGCACGAGAACGGAGCCGGCCACCCCCCGGGCCATGGGCGATCGCACGACGACGAGGCCAGGGGGGTGACCTGCCTCTACGCGGTCTACGACCCCGTCTCGGGACGCTGCAGCCTCGCACGGGCCGGCCAGTCGCCACTGGCGGTCGTCGAGCCGGACACGGATGCCGTCGGCTTTCCGGAACTGCCGCCCGGCCCACCCCTGGGGGTCGGCGGCCCGCCCTACGAGAGCACCGAACTGGACCTCCGGCCGGGCAGTCTCCTCGCCGTCTTCACGTACGGCCTCCTCCAGGCGGCCGACAGCTACGATGCCGGGCTCCGTCAGCTGGCCCACACCCTGGCTGATCACCGGCGGCCGCTGGGGACGCTGTGCGACCGTGCGGTGGCCACCCTGCTGCCCGGCCCCGTGGACGAGGACGCGACGCTGCTCCTGGCCCGCACCCGTCTGCTCGACCGCAACCAGGTCGCCCAGTGGGAACTGCCCGCGGACCCGGCGGCGGTGGCCACGCTCCGCACCACGATCAGCAAGCAACTGGCCGACTGGGAACTGGACGACCTGGTGTTCACCACCGAGCTCATCGTCAGCGAACTGGTCACCAATGCCATCCGCTATGTCGGCGGCCCGATCCAGGTACGTCTGATCCGCGACCTGACCCTGATCTGCGAGGTCTCCGACACCGGGCACACCGCGCCCAATCTGCGCCACGCCGCCAGCGACGACGAAGGGGGCCGGGGCCTGTTCATCATCGCCCAGATGACCCAGCACTGGGGTACCCGCTACATCCCCGACGGCAAGATCATCTGGGCGGAGCAAATCCTGCCACCGGGGGACTCCGCCTAGATCCGCGGGTGTTCACGGAGCCGTCCTGGTGCGGCCTGCACGGTCGCCCTCGCGTGCGAACGGCGGTCGGGGCGGCTCACGCCTGGATTGGCTCGGCGGCGGGGGCGCGCACCCGTGACCTCTGTCAATCCCTCTCGCCCCGACCTGCCGTCGCGTGCGCAGCCGGTGGGGCCTGCCCGGCCTCGATGAGCGCCGTGACGAACTCGTCCAGGTCGGCCCCGAGGGGGGTGTCGCAGTCCCAGACGGCCTCGTAGGCGATCTCGACGGGTACCCCGCCCTGAAGGAGGGCGCGGCAGCTGGAGTGCTCGTGTGTGATCTTGGAGCGGGGCAGAAGTGCCGCGCCCAGGCCCATCGCCGCCCACTCGTCCACCGCCCGGAAGCTGGAGGCCTCGCCCGGGTAGGGGCGCAGCGCCAGGTCCTGGCTGTGGAAGAGCTCGGTGGTGAAGGTGGTCAGCCCACACGCTGACGGTGTCGAAGGGGGCGGCGTATTCGGCCTCGCTGACACCGGAGGCAACGCTCGCGTGCCAGAGCCGAGCCCCGTCCAGATGCAGGGCGAGCGCCCGCTCACGGCCCACGGCGGCGACGGCGCCGAGGGCCTCCAGCGGCCAGACCGTGCCACCGCCGTTGTTGTGCGTGTTCTCCACGCACAACAGGCGCACCGGTGCGGGGACGGTCGAGGGGAAGAACGGGTGCGGTGAACCCACGGCGGCCCGAACGGCCTCGGCGGTGAAGACTCCGCGCGTCCCCGGCAGAAGGCGGGGCAGTACTCCGGAGTAGGCCGAGGGGGCGCCGCCTTCCAGCAGGTAGACGTGTGCGCTCTGCTCGAACAGCACCGCGTCTCCGGGCTCGGTGTGCACACGGATGCCGACCTGGTTGGTCATCGTGCCCGTGGGCATGTAGACGGCGTCCTCCTTGCCCAGCAGGTGTGCCGTCCTCTCCTCCAGCGCCTTCACCGTGGGGTCGTCGCCGTACACGTCGTCACCCACCTCCGCCTGTGCCATGGCGTGACGCATGGCGGGAGTGGGGCGGCTGCAGGTGTCGCTACGAAGGTCGATCATGATCTCTTTCCTTGGGCAGGCGGCACGTGCGGTCAGTCGCAGGCGGGGGTGCGCTCGGGAACGCGAAGCGGAAGCGGCTGCGGGCCCGAGGTGCGCCCTTCACGGGTGGACGCGGGGGAACGTCGGTTGATCAACACGACGCCGGCGATGATGACGACACCGCCGACCACCTCAAGGGCGTGAGGAACCTCGGACAACCACACGAACGAAACGATGAGTGCTACAGGCGGCACCAGGTACAAGGCGGCCGTGGAGACCGTCAACGGCAGCCGGGCCACGGCGTAGCCCCAGAGGACGAACCCCACGGCGGAGGGCAGAAGACCGAGGTACGCCGCCGAGACCAGGGCCTCCGGCGGAGCACCGGCGACGGCCCGCAGGGCCGCGGGGGCCAACGGCAGGGCGAGGACGGTCCCCGCCACCATCGCGTACGTCGTGACCTCCAGGCCGCTGTAGCGGCGCAGGAGGGGCTTGGAGACGACGTGGTACACGCCCTGCACGACGGCGGCCGCAAGGACCACCGGCGCACCGACGGAGAACCCCGTGGAGCCCCCTCCGAGTGCGACGATCACCGAACCGCCGATGGCGATGCCGCTGCCGACGACCACATGGCGCGTCACCGGTTCGAAGAGGAACGCCCTTCCCAGCACGACACTGAAGACGGGGGCGACGGCGATCAGCATGCTCGCGGTGCCCGCGGAGACATGCACCTCACCCCAGTTGAGCAGGATCTGGTAGGCGGTCATGCCCGTTGAACCGGCGAGCGCGATCAACGGCAGATCGCGCGGGCGGGGGCGCCGGACCCCTAGGAACGGCGCGACCACCGCCAAGGCGACGGCAGCGACGGCCAGTCGCAGAAAGGACAGCGCCGCCACGCCCAGGCCGTCGACGCCAACCCGGACGGCCGGAAAGGCCGAGGCCCAGAGCACTACGACGCCCGCCAGAGCGAGGAAGCTGCGGGATCCGATACGTGCGTTCACATCCCTTACGGTGCACCGCCGAAAGCAAAAGAACCAGTTAGTTGTTCTTGGTTGATCGTGAAGAGCGTCCGAATAAAATCAGTGACCGCCCCAGGGTCGCCGACGCGTGGGACCAGGCCGAGGGCGGACGAGGGCTGGTCATCGTGTCCGCACCGGCTTCGGCCTGGGGCAACTCACCGAGCGGCCGCGGGAAGACCGTGTGGTTCGAACTGCCGACGCCGAGCACTCATTGACCGGGCCGACGGCTGTCCCACGGAGCGGGACAGCCGTCGGCCCGAACCGCCCGGAAGCTTGTCCTACGTCCGGCCGACCATGGCGGCGGGTTTGACGATGCGGTCGAAGTCCTCGCCGGTGATGTAGCCGGAGGCCAGGGCGGCCTCGCGCAGGGTGGTGTCCTCGTCGTTGGCCTTGTGGGCGATCGCGGAGGCCTTGTCGTAGCCGATCACGGGCGAGAGCGCGGTGACCAGCATGAGGGACCGGTCGACGTAGTCGTCGATCCGGTCGCGGTGGAGCTCGGTGCCCTCGATGCAGAACTGGCGCATCTTGGTGCAGGCGTCGGCCAGGATCGTCGCCGAGTGCAGGAAGTTGTCGATGATGACGGGGCGCATGGCGTTGAGTTCGAAGTTGCCCTGGGTGCCGGCGAAGGCGACGGCCGCGTCTTCGGACAGCACCTGGATACAGACCATGACCATCGCTTCGCACTGGGTCGGATTGACCTTGCCCGGCATGATCGACGAGCCCGGCTCGTTCGCCGGGAGGATGAGTTCGTCGAGGCCGCAGCGGGGTCCCGAGGCCAGCCAGCGGATGTCGTTGGCGGTCTTCATCAACGGCACGGCCAGCGCCCGCAACCCGGCGGAGGCGCCGACCATCGCGTCCAGGCCGCCCTGGGCGGCGAATTTGTTCTGCGCGGTGGTGAACGGGTAGCCGGTCGCGGTGGCGATGTCGGCGGCGACCTCCTCGCCGAATCCGGGCGGGGCGTTGAGGCCGGTGCCCACCGCGGTGCCGCCCATGGCGAGTTCGTACAGACCCTCTGCGGACCTGGCGACCCGGTCGATCGCCTGTCCCAGTTGGTGGGCGTAGCCGGACCATTCCTGTCCGACGGTGAGCGGGACGGCGTCCTCCAGGTGGGTGCGGCCGATCTTCACCACGTCGTGCCACTGCTGCGCCTTGGTCTCGATGGCTCGCTGCAGTGCCTGCACACTGGGCAGCAGGTGCTCGTGGATCTCCTTGACCGCGGCGATGTGCATGGCGGTGGGGAAGGTGTCGTTGGAGGACTGCCCCATGTTGACGTGATCGTTGGGATGAATCGGCGACTTGCTGCCCAGTTCCCCGCCGACCAGCTGGATGGCGCGGTTGCTGATCACCTCGTTGGTGTTCATGTTGGACTGCGTCCCGGAGCCCGTCTGCCACACGTACAGCGGGAAGTGCTCGTCCAGTCTGCCGGCGATGACTTCGTCGGCCACGCGCTGGATCAGGTCGGCCTTCCATGCCGGGAGCCGCCCGGCGCGCCCGTTGACGGTGGCTGCGGCCTTCTTGACGTAGCCGTAGGCGTGGTAGACCGCTTTGGGCATCCGGTCGTCCCCGATCGAGAAGTGAATCAGGGACCGTTGTGTCTGGGCGCCCCAGTAGCGGTCCGCGGGGACGTCGACGGCGCCCATGGAGTCCGTCTCCCGCCGCGTGCCGATCGCGTGCAGTCCGATGGGAATGTCCAGGATCCTCGGGGCTCGGTTCCGACCGTCCGGCCCAGCGGTGGAGTGCTGCCTGCTCATCAGGCCGCTCCATCGGTGTAGACCGGCTGCCACATGGCCTCCCGGACTGCCTCCCCGATGTCCGTCGGCTTGCAGGTGGCCACGCCGTCCTCCAGCGCCGCCTCGACCACCGCTGTCGCGGTGATCGCCGAGGACTCCCGAAGGTTCTCCACCGACGGCAGCAGCGAGGCACCCGGCCCCGACACGTCGACCTGGTCCGCGACCGACCGCGCGGCCGCGAGCAGCATGCCCGCGGTCACCTGGGACGCCCCGGAGACGATCGTGCCCAGACCCAGCCCCGGATACAGCAGCGCGTTGTTGGCCTGCCCGATCCGGTAGGTCACGCCGCCGTGGGCCACGGGCGGGACGGGGATGCCGGTCGCGACGAGCGCCTTCCCCTTGGACCAGGCGATGACGTCCGCAGGCATGGCCTCGATCCGGGAGGTCGGGTTGGAGATCGGGAAGATGATCGGCCGCTCGGTCCCCTTGGACATGGCCTCCACGACCTCGCGTGTGAACGCACCGTGCACGGTGGACGTGCCCAGCAGGATCGTCGGCTTGACCCGCCGGACCGTCTCCAGCAGTGAGATCGCGCCGCCGTCCCTCACCCAGTCCGCGACCTCGGCCGGATCGCGCGCGTACGTCTGCTGGAAGTCACGCAGATCGGTCATGTCCCGGGTGAGCAGCCCCTGCTTGTCGATCAGCCATACCTGGCCGGCGGCCTGCTCCGGATCCGCGCCGTCGCGGACCATCGCGTCGCGCAGCTGGTCGGCGATGCCCACCCCCGCGGTCCCGGCACCGAAGACGACCAGCTTCTGGTCCCGCATCCGCACACCGCTCACCTTGACGGCGGCCAGTGCGGCGGCCAGCGTGATGGCTCCGGTGCCCTGCATGTCGTCGTTGAAGATCCGGTAACGGCCGCCGTACTGCTCCAGGATCCGCCGCGCGTTGCTGGGCCCGAAGTCCTCGAAGTGCAGGAGGGCGTCCGGGAAGGTGGACGAGGCCGTCTCGAGGTACTTCTCGATGAACGCGTCGTAGTCGGCGCCGCGGACGCGGGGATGCCGGTTGCCCAGATACAGCGGGTCCTCCAGCAACGACGTCCGGTCCGTGCCCACGTCCAGCGACACGGCCACGACACGGCTCGGGTCGATGCCCGCGGCCGCCGTGTACACCGCGAGCTTGCCGACCGAGATCTGGATCCCGCCCACACCCCAGTCGCCGATGCCCAGGATCTCCTCCGCGTCCGTGCACACGATCAGGTCGACGTCCTCGGGCCCGAGTTGAAGCGTGGCGAACGCCTTCTCCATGTCGTCGGGCCGGTCGATGGACAAGAAGATGCCACGCGGGCGCCGGTACTCATGGGAGTACTTTTCGATCGCCTCGCCCACGGTGGGGTCGTAGACGATCGGCAGCAGCTCGGGCAGGTGCTCGGCGAGAATCTTGAAGTACAGGGTCTCGTTGCGGTCGTGCAGCTGTTCCAGGTAGACGTTCTTGGCCAGGTCACTGCCCTGCACCTGCATCTGCCGGTAGGCACGCTGAGCCTGCTGCTCGAGCGTGAGCACTCCGGAAGGAAGGCGCCCGGTGAGTCCGAGGGCCTCCCGTTCCTCCGGTGCGAAGGCCACGCCGCGGTTACGCAGCGGATCTGTCAGAACGCCGGGGGTGGCCGGGGTCCGCGCATGCCTCTCGGTCATGGGATTCTCCCTCTGTACGAATGCCGTGGCGGCTCGGACCGGGGTGACCACGCGGACACGCCCCCTGCCACGGCCCCCGGCGGATCGAAGGGGCGGGGATGGACCTCGCCATACCCACACGAAGCAGATGTACGGCCACGGACATCGCCGCACAGGTCGGCGTTGTCCTCGTCGAGCCGGAACCGGAAACCACACGCCGGCCAGGCGCGGAGCGCGACCTCGACCGGAAGGGGTGAAGGTCGCCACGGGCGGCCCAAGAGCCCGGCGGAGTATGAAGGTGTGACGTCGGCACTCCCGATGGAGGCCGTCGCCCGCGACACCAGCGAGTCCGCCACCCGCATCGCCGGGGGCGCCTCATCGGTGCCACAGCGTGAATTCAGGCTACCCACCAGCCGGCGGGCTGCGCGACTTCGCTCGTCGCCCCCTCGGCACGGACGACGTCCGGACACGCTCCCCCGTCGAGGAGCGTGAACGGTTCACCGGCTCGGTGACACGGTGTTGCCCCACCCGCTCACACGTCGAAGCGGAACGGTGAGTCCCCGATGTTCCAGGACGGCCACTGCGTCGGCGACGTGGTCGTCAGGGGAAAAAGCCCGCCGGGCGATCGGAGGAGCCCGCCCGAATCTCTGCCGCGCGCCCCGCAGCAGCAACCGACTACGCGGCTCCCCGTCGGTTCCGGCTTCACCGGCGCGTGAGCACGCGGAACTCGTTGCCGTCGGGGTCGGCCAGCAGCACCGCGCCGTCCTCGCCGTGGGCGGAGTCGAGACGCTTCGCCCCGAGGGAGAGCAGGCGCTCGACCTCCGCCTGCTGATCGCCGTCCGGCGCGAGGTCGAAGTGCAGGTCCTTGCCGGGGTCCGGCATCAGCGGCGGACCACCCCACGTAATCTTCGTACCGCCGTGCGGCGACTGGATGGCGGTCTCCTCGTCCTGGTCCCACACCAGCGGCCAGCCCAGCGCCTCGCTCCAGAAGCAGCCCACGGCCTGCGAACCGTCGCAGGCGAGCGCTCCGATGAAGCCGCAGCCGGCGAGGAAATTGTTGCCCGGCTCGAGGACACAGAACTCGTTGCCCTCGGGGTCGGCAAGCACCACATGGGACGCGTCCGGCCCCTGGCCGACGTCGGCGCGCTGTGCGCCGAGGCCGAGCGCCCTGGCCACGGTCTCCTGCTGGTCCTCCAGGGAGGAGCTGGTCAGATCGAAGTGCAGCCGGTTCTGGGCGATCTTCTGCGCCTGGCTGGGACGGAAGGCGAGGCGGTAGCCGGCGTCATTCCCGGACAGCAGCGCAAGGCCAGCGTAAGAGTCGTCGGCTCTCTCCAAGCCCAGGACCCCGGACCAGAAATGCGCCAGGCGCTCCGGCTGGTGCGCGTCGAAGGAGATTGCGAAGAATCCGCTGCTCATTGCGCCACGCATCCTCGGTCCGTTGAGTGCCGACAGTCGACAGGGCGCCATGTAGGCGCCTCGAATGAGGACCCTACGGCCGGGCCGGGCTTGTTGCACCCGAGTATTCCGCGGCCCGCGTGCCGACTTCGCTGTCATGTGTCAGTCGCTCGTCCCGGCTTGCGAGGACTGCGAAATCCACCACGCCCGCCGACCTCCACGCATCCGCAGCGCATGACACTGACAACAATGTCAGCAACATGCGTGAAGCGCGGCTGTCGAGGGCGCTGACACACCGCCAGGGCATCCATCACGGAGAAGCCAGAGAGCGGGGTGCGAACAGGGACGAGAGGTGACGGTGCGTCGGACATGCCGGCACCATCCCGGCACGGGAAGGGGCCAGGGCTCGACTCCGACGAGTCGAGCCCACTCTGAACAGCACATTCGGCAGAAGCGACGTGGTGGAATTGCGCCTAGACGTTGAAGCGGAACTCCACCACAAGGCTCTGACGCGTAAATAGAGCCTGGTCAGAGTGGGTGTGGGCAGGGCTGGGCGCCCGGTGGTCGCGGTGGGCCGCCGGGTGTCTGGGCTGTCGGTCAGGCGGCGGCCTCTCTCGGATTGAGGGTGACGGTGTAGCCGAGCTGGTTGAGCTGGTTGATGGCCCGGCGGGCGGCGCGTTCGGGGTCGCGTTGGGTGAAGTAGGTGCCGCCGAGCAGAAAGCGGACCAGGGGAAATCACACCGCCACGAGCCGGACCCGCTCGCCGCACAGCTTGGCCATGTCGTCAATATCGGAAGTCAGCATGGCCACGGGGCGGTGCTGTCGCAGCGCGGCCTCGGCGACGGCCGCATCGATCGCGTACTTGTGTCCGTGCAACCCGGCATTCATCAGCAACGTCGAGGCCGCCCTCGCCTCCTCGTCACCGACCGGGACGACCCGCAGCCCGGAAAGCACCCAGTTCAGGCGGGGCTTGTTCGTACGAGCGTGGACGGCTTCGATGATGGTGAGCGCACTGATCACGACCTCCATGCCGCGCGAGCGCGCCTCAGCGATCAGAGCCACGACCTGCTCGTCGTCGGCGAGCAGCTTCGAGAGTCCCTCGCTGTCGAGGACCAGCGTCCCCTCGTGACTCAACCTGCGGCGGGCCACTCGGCCTCCTCGGCGAACACCTCGTCGAAGACCTGCCGCGCCCGCTGACGAGCCGGCTCGGAGACCGGCCCCTTGCGGCTCTCGTAGTCCGCCAGGTACTCGTCCAGGACCTGCCCGCGCAGCTCACGCTCGACCGCCTCGGCGATGAACGCGGAGAACTCCCGCTTGCCCACCCGCGCCCGGATCGCCTCCGCGGTCCCCTCCGGCAGCGACAGGCTCACGCGCGTCGCCGGCCCTTCCCCGATGCTGTACGTCGTCTCACCCATACCCCGAGTGTGTCAAACGAGTAGGAAAAGCGCTACGGCCCGAATCCGCACGGCTCTCCAGGGGCGTGAAGAAGACGTGTGGATGAAGCCCCTCCCGCCCACCCTCGTATCGAGCAGATCACTGCCCGAAACCCAGCACGGGCTTCTCATCCCATCCCGGCGCGATCCCAGCACGGTACGGATGACCAGGGATGACGACAGGTGACGAGGGGTCAGCCATCCCAGCACCATCCCAGCACGGGAAAAACCAAGGGCCCGACCCCGAAGAGTCGGACCCTCTCTGACCTGCATGTTTGCCAGATCAGCGACGTGGTGATATGTCAGCCGCTACACGTTGAAGCGGAACTCCACCACGTCGCCGTCATGCATCACATAGTCCTTGCCCTCCATGCGGGCCTTGCCGGCGGCGCGGGCGTCCGCGACCGAACCGGTGGCCACCAGGTCGTGGAAGGAGATGACCTCCGCCTTGATGAAGCCCTTCTGGAAGTCGGTGTGGATGACGCCGGCCGCCTCGGGGGCGGTGGCGCCCTTCTTGATCGTCCAGGCGCGGGCCTCCTTGGGGCCGGCCGTGAGGTAGGTCTGCAGGCCCAGGGTGTCGAAGCCGACCCGTGCCAGGGTCGCGAGACCAGGTTCGTGCTGGCCGACCGACTCGAGGAGTTCGAGGGCGTCCTCCTCGTCGAGCTCGGCGAGGTCCGCCTCCAACTTGGCGTTGAGGAAGATCGCCTCGGCGGGGGCGACCAGTGCGCGCTGCTCGTCCTTGAAGGCGTCGTCCATCAGCTCGTCCTCGTCGACGTTGAAGACGTAGAGGAAGGGCTTGGCGGTGAGCAGGTGCAGATCGTGGAGCAGCTCGGCGCGCTCGCCGCCCTGGACGATGCCGTGGGCGAACAGCGTGTCGCCCTTCTCCAGGATCTCCTTGGCCTCCTCGACGGCCTTGGCCTTCGGGGCGACGTCCTTCTTGATCCGCGATTCCTTCTGCAGCCTCGGGAGGACCTTCTCGATCGTCTGCAGGTCCGCGAGGATCAGCTCGGTGTTGATCGTCTCGATGTCGCCCTTGGGCGAGACCTTGCCGTCCACGTGCACGACGTTCTCGTCCTTGAAGGCGCGGATGACCTGGCAGATGGCGTCCGACTCGCGGATGTTCGCCAGGAACTTGTTGCCCAGGCCCTCGCCCTCGCTCGCACCGCGCACGATGCCCGCGATGTCGACGAAGTCCACCGTCGCCGGGAGGAGCCGCTCCGACTTGAAGATCGCGGCCAGCTCGGTGAGACGGGCGTCGGGGACGCCCACGACACCGACGTTCGGCTCGATCGTGGCGAACGGGTAGTTGGCCGCCAGCACGTCGTTCTTGGTCAGGGCGTTGAACAGGGTCGACTTGCCGACATTGGGCAGACCGACGATTCCGATCGTGAGCGACACGTTGCGACTTCCCGTACGTCAGGTGGAGGGCTGGACTGGGGCGGTGTGGGCCCGGGTCCGTCAGGAGCGTGTGTGGGCCGATCACCCAGTCTACGGCGTGCCGGGCCCCACCCCGGCGGCGTATCGAACGCTTGGCCAAGGTCTCGCCATCGGCGTGTCTGAGCGGTCATTTCGCACATAAACCGACCTAAGTTGGTCCAGTGGAGCAACACAGGACGCGACCCCCTCACAACGGACCGCGACGCGGTGCGCCCCTTCCCCCGCAGGGCCGACGGGACGCGACCGCGCCCGTGCGGTCCGGTTCGGCTGCCCGGCCGGCCCGGCCCGGCGGCCCCGGCCGGCCCGAACCGGGATCCGGACCCTCCGTGGCGCGTCAGGCCAACCACGGCAACGGCGACATGCAGCGGCGGCCGGTGCCCGCGCGACGGAATGCCGCACCGCTGGTGCAGACGGTGCGCCGCGTGCCGGGCCCCCGGCTCACCGGACTGGGCGGCGGGCTGTTCTGCGCTGCCGTGATGCCGGCGATCGGCTGTCTCGACCGGCTGCTGTTCGACTCGTCCCTCACGGTCTACGGCGTGCTGTTCCTGCCGGTGGCCGCGCTGACCGCGCTGTGGGTGCGGCCCGGAGACCTGGTGGCCGCGCCCGTGGCGGTGCCGATCGCCTTCGCCATCGGCCTGCTGACCGTGGCCGACGGGGGCGGCGGGCTCGGCGGGCACGTGGTGGGGCTGGTCACCGCGCTCGCCACCCAGGCGGGCTGGCTGTACGGCGGCACGCTCGTCGCGGGTGTCATCGCGACCGTACGCAGGGTGCGGATGATGCGCCGCCGGACGGCACAGCGCCGGCGGACGGTGTGACCGCCCGGCCCCGCACCGTCGGACGGTCCCGGCGTCACGCCGCCGCGTCGCTCACTCCTGAGTGGCCGCCCTCATCGCCGCGCCCACGATCCCCGCGTTGTTCTGGAGCTGGGCCGGGACGATCTCCGCCTTGATGCCCTCGATCAGCGGCAGGAACTTCTCGGACTTGCGGCTGACGCCCCCGCCGACGACGAACAGCTCCGGGGAGAACAGCATCTCCACGTGCGCGAGGTACTTCTGCACACGGCGGGCCCACTGCTCCCACGTCAGCTCGTGGTCCTCCTTGGCCTTCGAGGACGCGCGCTTCTCGGCGTCGTGACCGTTCAGTTCCAGATGGCCCAGCTCCGTGTTCGGGAGGAGCACGCCGTCGATGAACACGGCACTGCCGATGCCCGTGCCCAGCGTCAGCACGATGACCGTGCCCCGGCGGTCGCGGCCGGCGCCGAACTGCATCTCGGCCACACCCGCCGCGTCCGCGTCGTTGAGCAGGGTCACCCTGAGCCCGCCCAGTCGCTCGCTGAACAATGCGCGTGCGTCCTCGCCGATCCAGCTCTTGTCGACATTCGCCGCCGTACGGATCGTCGAGCCGAAGGCGACGACTCCGGGGAAGGTGACGCCGACCGGCCCCGTCCAGCCGAAGTGGCTGACGACCTCTTTCACTCCGTCGGCCACGAGGTCGGGCGTTGCCGGGTGCGGGGTGAGCACCTTGAAGCGCTCGTCCACCAGGACGCCCCGGTCCAGGTCCACGGGAGCGCCCTTGATTCCGGATCCACCGATGTCCACGCCGAAGATCTGCATGGGCACCACGGTACGGCGTATGGGCTACGCCCTCTTCCCGATCATCCCGGCCGTCAGTTGTCGCCGTCGGGCTCCGAGGCGAGTTCCGCGGCCTCCGCGCGCAGATCGCGCCGGAGCTCCTTGGGCAGCGAGAAGGTGATGGACTCCTCGGCCGCCTTGACGATCTCGACGTCCTCGAAGCCACGCTGGGACAGCCACTCCAGGACCTGCTCGACCAGGATCTCCGGAACCGAGGCGCCCGAGGTCACGCCGACCGTCGACACGCCCTCCAGCCACGCCTCGTCGATCTCGTCGGCGAAGTCCACCAGGTACGCCTCCCGCGCGCCCGCGAGCTTGGCGACCTCGACCAGCCGCTTGGAGTTCGAGGAGTTCCGGGAGCCGACCACGATCACCAGGTCCGCCTCGGCGCCCATCTGCTTCACGGCGAGCTGGCGGTTCTGCGTGGCGTAGCAGATGTCGTCGCTGGGCGGGGAGATCAGCTGCGGGAAACGCTCCTTGAGGGCGTCGACCGTCTCCATGGTCTCGTCGACGGAGAGGGTGGTCTGGGAGAGCCAGACGATCTTCGAGGGGTCGCGCACCTCGACGCGGGCGACGTCCTCGGGGCCGTCGACGAGCTGGATGTGGTCCGGGGCCTCGCCGGAGGTGCCGATGACCTCTTCGTGGCCCTCGTGGCCGATCAGGAGGATGTCGAAGTCCTCCTTGGCGAAGCGGACTGCTTCCTTGTGGACCTTGGTGACCAGGGGGCAGGTCGCGTCGATGGTGGCGAGCCGGCCGCGCTTGGCCTCTTCGTGGACCGTGGGCGCGACGCCGTGCGCGGAGAACATGACGATGTTGCCCGCCGGCACCTCCTCCGTCCGTTCGACGAAGATCGCGCCCTTCTTCTCCAGGGTCTGCACGACGTACTTGTTGTGGACGATCTCGTGGCGGACGTACACGGGGGCCCCGTACTGCTCCAGGGCCTTCTCGACGGCGATCACGGCACGGTCGACACCCGCGCAGTAGCCCCGGGGGGCGGCGAGCAGAACACGGCGGCCAGGCGAAGCGGTCATGCGCACCATCGTAAGGCCGCACCCGGGGCTGTAGATCGCCTGGCTGAGGAGAGGTTGCGCCGACCTGCGTTGTCGGTCCCGGCCGTTACGCTCGGCCCATGGCTGTCAACACGTCCGCGGAGTCACCGCTGCCGGTCGGTGAGGTGTCGCGGCTCATCGGCGGGTGGATCGACCGGCTCGGAGCCGTATGGGTCGAGGGGCAGATCACACAGCTGTCGCGGCGCCCCGGCGCCGGTGTCGTCTTTCTGACGTTGCGCGATCCGTCGTACGACATCTCCGTCGGTGTCACCTGTTATCGCCAGGTGTTCGACGAGGTCGCCGACGTCGTGAGCGAGGGCGCCCGTGTGGTCGTCCACGCCAAGCCCGAGTGGTACGCCCCGAGGGGACAGCTCTCGCTGCGTGCTGCGCAGATACGGCCCGTGGGGGTCGGCGAGCTGCTGGCGCGGCTCGAGCAGCTGAAGAAGTCGCTCGCCGCCGAGGGGCTGTTCGCGGCCGAGCGCAAGAAGCCGCTGCCCTTTCTGCCGCAGCTCATCGGGCTCGTATGCGGCCGGGCCTCGGCGGCCGAGCGGGACGTGCTGGAGAACGCGCGGCACCGCTGGCCCGCCGTCCGCTTCGAGGTGCGCAACGTCGCCGTTCAGGGCGTGCACGCCGTGCCCCAGGTCGTCCAGGCCGTGAAGGAGCTGGACGCGCTGGAAGAGGTGGACGTGATCATCGTTGCACGCGGCGGCGGCAGCGTGGAGGACCTGCTGCCGTTCTCCGACGAACAGCTCGTGCGAGCGGTGGCGGCCTGTCGTACCCCCGTCGTGTCGGCCATCGGGCACGAGCCGGACAATCCGCTGCTCGACCATGTCGCCGATCTGCGCGCCTCCACGCCGACGGACGCCGCCAAGAAGGTCGTGCCGGACGTCGGCGAGGAGCTGCAGCGTGTGCAGGCGCTGCGGGACCGGGCGCGGCGGTGCGTGCTTTCGTTGGTCGAGCGCGAGGAGCGCGGACTCGCCCATGCGCTGGCACGGCCCTGCATAGAGGATCCGCACCGCATGGTCGACGAGCGGGCCGACCAGGTCGCCTCGCTGGTCGACCGCAGCCGGCGCACGCTGAGGCATCTGCTCGACCGGGCCGAGTCGGAGCTCACGCACACACACGCCCGCGTGGTGGCCCTGTCACCGGCCGCGACGCTGCAGCGGGGCTACGCGGTGCTGCAAAGGGCGGACGGGCACGCAGTCCGGGCACCGGACGAGGTGTCGGCGGGCGAGGCGCTGCGGGCGCGGGTGGCCGAGGGCGAGTTCACGGTACGGGCAGAGATCTAGGGTGGGCGCATGACCGGCAAGACGGACGAGGCACTCGGGTACGAGCAGGCGCGGGACGAGCTGATCGAGGTCGTACGGCGGCTGGAGGCCGGGGGTACGACGCTCGAGGAGTCCCTGGCGCTGTGGGAGCGGGGCGAGGAGCTGGCCAAGGTGTGCCGGACATGGCTGGAGGGCGCCCGGAAGCGGCTCGACGCCGCGCTCGCCGAGGAGCGGGAGGGCGAGGACGAGGGGGGCGCCGGGGAATCCGGGTGATCCGGGCGGCGGGGCCGCACCGCCGGCGGATCGCCGCCCTCATGGACTGGTCAGCACGGGGCCTCCTCGGAGTGCGGCTCCGCCGCCTCACTCGGTCCTGAGCGCTTGCGCCATCTTCGTCAGCTGCGCGAACGACGCCGTCCCGGCCACCACGGTCGTGGAGCCCTTGTCCTTCAGCACAAGCGCGTCGTAGCGGTCACCCGTGTAGCGCTGCCAGGTCCGGCCGCCGATGCTCTGGGTGACCTCGGTGCCGTGTGCGCCCTGGCTGGCCTCGCCGATGAAGGCGGACGGCTTCTGAGTGGACTGCTCGATCGCCACGTACTGACCGGTGGGGTCCTGGAAGCCGAGGTGCCAGGCGTCGAACCGGTCGCCCTGGAAGCGCACCGAAGTGGCCTTCCAGCCGCCGGGCAGACCTTCGGGCGCCGCCACCGGGTAGGCCGCCGAGCGACGCGCCGTGAGCAGCTCGACTCGGTAGTCGACCCGCTTGAGATCGGGAGCGCGGTCGTCGTGCGGGATGAAGAGGTAGATGACACCCGCCATCAGCCCGATCAGGCCCAGGGAAAGAAGCATGTCCCGGACCGTCTTCTGCTTGCCGTTCGTACCTGCCACGCCCCTATCGTCGCAGGTACAGCGGTCCGCTCATCCGTGGGCCCCCCTGCTCATTTTGTCTGTCCGACGATAGAGTCGTGGGGATCACCCTCATCCGGCCGTCGTCGTATCAGAAAGGTGCGCTCCGATGACCGAGAATCATCATCTGCCGTCTGAACTCGAAGTTCCCTCCGAGGCACCCGACCGCAACCTTGCCCTCGAGCTCGTCCGGGTCACCGAGGCCGCCGCAATGGCCGCGGGCCGCTGGGTCGGCCGCGGGGACAAGAACGGTGCCGACGGCGCCGCGGTGCGCGCCATGCGCAACCTCGTCCACACCGTGTCGATGAACGGCGTCGTCGTCATCGGCGAAGGGGAGAAGGACGAGGCCCCGATGCTCTTCAACGGAGAGCGGATCGGTGACGGAACGGGCCCGGAGTGCGATATCGCCGTCGACCCGATCGACGGCACCACGCTCACCGCGAAGGGCATGCCGAACGCGATCGCGGTTCTGGCCGCCGCCGACCGCGGCACGATGTTCGACCCGTCCGCCGTCTTCTACATGGACAAGCTGGTCACCGGCCCCGAGGCGGCCGACTTCGTCGACATCGACGCCCCTGTCTCGGTGAACATCCGCCGTGTCGCCAAGGCCAAGCGGTCGGCACCCGAGGACGTCACCGTCGTCATCCTCGACCGGCCGCGGCACGAGAGCCTCATCAAGGAGGTCCGGGAGACCGGCGCGCGCATCAAGCTGATCTCGGACGGCGATGTGGCCGGCTCGATCCTGGCGCTGCGCGAGGGCACCGGCATCGATCTGCTGCTCGGCATCGGCGGCACGCCCGAGGGCATCATCTCCGCCTGCGCGGTGAAGTGCCTGGGCGGCACCATCCAGGGCAAGCTGTGGCCCAAGGACGACGAGGAACGGCAGCGGGCCATCGACGCAGGGCACGACCTCGACCGGGTGCTGACCACGAACGACCTGGTCTCCGGCGAGAACGTCTTCTTCGTCGCCACCGGCATCACCGACGGCGAACTGCTGCGCGGAGTGCGTTACCGCTCCGAGACCGCCACCACCGATTCGATCGTGATGCGCTCGAAGTCCGGCACCGTCCGCCGGATCGACTCCGTGCACCGGCTGAGCAAGCTGCGTGCATACAGCACGATCGACTTCGACCGCGCGAAGTGATCAGGGCCCGGATCACCGGGCAGGTCAGGGGCGTCCTCTGTGCGGAGAGGGCGCCCTTCCCTCATCGGGGCCCGATTCGCCTCCGAGGCGCAGACGCAGGTGGCGAGTGCCCGCCCGTCCTCGGCCCTCCGTCGTCCGGCCTCCGCGCTCCCCGAGCTCTCGGCTTCGCTCGCGCAAGGGGGGACCCGCACGGCTCCGGCGCAGGCGCGCCCCGTCTGCCCACTCGCCGGCCGGCGGGGCCACTCTTCCCGTGGGTCCCCTAACCGGCCGCGGCTATCGTCCCCCGTGCGGCCTTCTTGAGCTCCATGTCCCGGCGTCGACGCCGGGCCAGCACCACTCGGCGTTCGGCCGCCGTGAGACCGCCCCAGACCCCGTACGGCTCGGGCTGGACCAGCGCGTGTTCCCGGCACTCCACCATCACCGGGCAGCGCGCACAGACCCGCTTGGCCGTCTCCTCGCGGGACAACCGGGCCGCGGTGGGTTCCTTGGAAGGGGCGAAGAACAGGCCGGCCTCGTCCCGCCGGCACACCGCCTCCGTGTGCCACGGGGCGTCCTGGTTCCTGTCGCGCACTGGCACCCGTTGGTGCGGAACGTCAGCGACCTGCAGGGACGAATGCGGCGGTTGCAGCACGGTCTACTCCTGACGACGGCTTCGCGAGCGAGAGACGATGCAGCAAGGCCTACCCGCTGTGCGCGTGCCTATGCACTGAGTTCACTACGGCTGCTGTTGCAGGGGGTGTTCGCCATTCCGGGAAGCGAACGGCCGCTCTGGGACGCGACCGCATTCACAGACATCAACGGTCGAGGTGTTTGCGCAAAGCCTTGTCCACCTTGTTCGACACGCGGTCGAGGATGTCCGCGACCAGCTTGCCCCGCCTGGGTCGCGCCTCGACGTTCCCGAGCACGGCAAATCCGTCCACATGGATGACGGGTGCGTTCTGCTCACCCGAATCCAGCGGGCTCACCTCGAAGTTGCCGAGGACGGCGCCGCCGGTGCCACGCAGCGTGATGTTTTCCGGGACGCGGATCGTCACGTCACCGAAGACCGAGATCGCCTTGATCACGACCTGCTGGTACTCGAAAATCGCCTCGCTCAGGTCGATCTCGACACTGCCGAAGATCGCGTAGGCGTGCAGACGGCGGCCGGGGCGCCAGCGGCCCTTGCGTATGGCGCTGCTGAAGACCGCCACCACGTTCGCGTCGGGCTCGGCCGGCACCGTGCCCGGGGTGGGGCGACCCGGCGCCGGGGTGTACATCGGGGCGGTGCGGCGCGCCTGTGCCGCGGGCAGATCGCGGACGAACAGGTCCAGCTCCCCGACCGTCTTGGCGTTCAGCACGCCCTCGACGCGTTCGGCGTGCTCCTCCGCCGTGAGACGGCCCTCGGCGAGGGCGTCGCGCAGGAGGTCGGTGATGCGGTCACGGTCGGCGTCCGAGCAACGCAGCTCGGTCACGGGCACGGGCCCGCGGGCGGTCGGGGCAGGGCTCTTGTGAAGGTCCACGGCAGCAGCGTACCGAAACGCGATAGATCGCGACTACCCCTCGACACGGCCTGCGGAAGGCCCGCCCAGGGGGCCGACGTCGCCCGCCCGACTGAGCCTTACCTCACAGGTTCACGGCGAGTGCCAGGTTCTACGCTGGTGAACGCTGCCCATGGAGGCCAGCCGCTGTCCGTCTAGTGAGGAATGGGCGAGATGCCTGATTTCGCGTACACCGATCTGCTCCCGACAGGAGAGGACACCACGCCGTACCGCCTGGTGACCTCCGAGGGTGTCTCCACCTTCGAGGCCGACGGGCGTACCTTCCTCAACGTCGAGCCGGAGGCGCTGCGCAAGCTCGCCGAAGAGGCGATCCACGACATCCAGCACTACCTGCGGCCCGGGCACCTCGCCCAGCTGAAGCGCATCGTCGACGACCCGGAGGCGTCCGCGAACGACAAGTTCGTGGCGCTGGACCTGCTGAAGAACGCGAACATCGCGGCGGCGGGCGTGCTCCCGATGTGCCAGGACACCGGCACGGCGATCGTGATGGGCAAGCGCGGACAGCACGTCCTCACCGAGGGCGAGGACGAGAAGGCGCTCTCCCGCGGCATCTACGACGCGTACACCAAGCTGAACCTGCGGTACTCGCAGATGGCTCCGCTCACCATGTGGGAGGAGAAGAACACCGGCTCCAACCTCCCGGCGCAGATCGAGCTCTACGCCACGGACGGCGGCGCCTACAAGTTCCTGTTCATGGCGAAGGGCGGCGGCAGCGCCAACAAGTCCTTCCTCTACCAGGAGACGAAGGCCGTCCTGAACGAGGCCTCCATGATGAAGTTCCTGGAGGAGAAGATCCGCTCGCTGGGGACCGCCGCCTGCCCGCCGTACCACCTGGCGATCGTCGTCGGCGGCACCAGCGCGGAGTACGCGCTGAAGACCGCCAAGTACGCCTCCGCGCACTACCTGGACGAGCTGCCGGCCGAGGGCTCCGAGCTGGGTCACGGTTTCCGGGACAAGGAGCTGGAGGAGAAGGTCTTCGAGCTCACGCAGAAGATCGGGATCGGGGCGCAGTTCGGCGGCAAGTACTTCTGCCACGACGTCCGCGTCGTCCGGCTGCCGCGGCACGGCGCGTCCTGCCCGGTGGCCATCGCGGTCTCCTGCTCGGCGGACCGTCAGGCGGTCGCCAAGATCACGGCCGAGGGCGTCTTCCTCGAGCAGCTCGAGACGGACCCGGCGCGTTTCCTGCCGGAGACCACGGACGAGCACCTGGAGCAGGACGGCGACGTCGTCAAGGTCGACCTGAACCAGCCGATGGACGACATCCTCGCCGAGCTGTCCAAGTACCCGGTCAAGACCCGGCTGTCCCTCACCGGTCCGCTGGTCGTGGCGCGTGACATCGCGCACGCCAAGATCAAGGAGCGGCTGGACGCGGGCGAGGAGATGCCGCAGTACCTCAAGGACCACCCGGTGTACTACGCGGGTCCGGCCAAGACCCCCGAGGGCTACGCCTCGGGCTCCTTCGGGCCGACCACCGCCGGGCGCATGGACTCCTACGTCGAGCAGTTCCAGGCCGCGGGCGGCTCCAAGGTGATGCTGGCCAAGGGCAACCGGAGCAAGCAGGTCACGGACGCGTGCGACGCCCACGGCGGCTTCTACCTCGGCTCCATCGGCGGTCCGGCCGCGCGTCTGGCGCAGGACTGCATCAAGAAGGTCGAGGTCGTCGAGTACGAGGAGCTCGGCATGGAGGCGGTCTGGAAGATCGAGGTCGAGGACTTCCCCGCGTTCATCGTGGTTGACGACAAGGGCAACGACTTCTTCCAGGCCCCCGCCGAGCCGCCCACCTTCACCTCGATCCCGGTCCGGGGTCCCGGGCTGGCGTAGCACACCGGCTCGCGGCGGGAATCGGTTCCGGCCCCGCCGCACCGCCCTCTCCAGGGCCGACGGCCCCTCCACCCCGTCGCGGCCAGGGGCACTGGTCCCCGGCCGTGACGGGGGTCTCCCCTGCGCTCCTGACGGGGCTCCGGCCCCTTCCGAGGGCCGCCCCGGGGCGTGCGGCGCTGCTCGGCCGCGATCGCGCTCCGTCACTCACATTCGGCCGCACCACGGAACAACCCGACCCGGTCCCGTGCTGTACGGGACATGAGCGAATACCGCATCGAGCACGACTCCATGGGTGAAGTACAGGTCCCCGTCGACGCCAAGTGGCGGGCGCAGACTCAGCGGGCCGTGGAGAACTTCCCGGTGTCCGGACAGCGGATCGAGCGCGCACACATCGAGGCGCTCGCGCGGATCAAGGGCGCCGCCGCCAAGGTGAACGCGGGGCTCGGCGTGCTGGACAAGGACATCGCCGAGGCGATCCAGGAGGCCGCCGCCGAGGTCGCCGAGGGCAGGTGGGACGAGCACTTCCCCGTCGACGTCTTCCAGACCGGTTCGGGCACCTCGTCCAACATGAACACCAACGAGGTGATCGCCACTCTGGCCACTGAGCGGCTAGGCCGGGACGTGCACCCCAACGACCATGTGAACGCCTCCCAGTCGTCCAACGACGTCTTCCCCTCCTCCCTCCACATCGCCGCCACCGCCGCCGTCGCCCGCGACCTCGTCCCCGCCCTCGAACATCTGGCGGCTTCCCTGGAACGCAAGGCCGACGAGTTCGGGGATGTCGTGAAGGCGGGGCGCACCCACCTCATGGACGCCACACCGGTGACGCTCGGACAGGAGTTCGGCGGATACGCCGCCCAGGTGCGGTACGGCGTCGAGCGGCTGAACGCCTCACTGCCGAGGCTCGCCGAGCTCCCGCTGGGCGGCACCGCGGTCGGCACCGGCATCAACACCCCGCCCGGCTTCTCCACCGCGGTCATCGCTGAGGTCGCCCGGGTCACCGGGCTGCCGCTCACCGAGGCCCGCAACCACTTCGAGGCCCAGGGCGCCCGGGACGGCATCGTCGAGACCAGCGGGCAGCTCAGGACCATCGCAGTCGGACTGACCAAGATCGCCAACGATCTGCGGTGGATGTCCTCCGGACCCAGGACCGGGCTCGCCGAGATCGCCCTCCCCGACCTGCAGCCCGGGTCCTCGATCATGCCCGGCAAGGTCAACCCGGTCATCCCCGAGGCCGTCCTCATGGTCGCCGCGCAGGTCATCGGGAACGATGCGACCATCGCCACGGCGGGCGCCTCCGGCAACTTCGAGCTCAACGTCATGATGCCGGTCATCGCGAAGAACGTGCTGGAGTCGATCCGGCTGCTCGCGAACGTCTCGCGACTGCTCGCCGACCGCACCGTCGACGGGATCGTCGCCCACCGGGAACGGGCCCGCGAGTACGCCGAGTCGTCGCCTTCCGTCGTCACCCCGCTCAACAAGTACATCGGGTACGAGGAGGCTGCGAAGGTCGCCAAGAAGGCGCTCGCGGAGCGCAAGACGATCCGTCAGGTCGTCCTGGAATCCGGGTACGTGGAGCGCGGAGACCTGACGTTGGAGCAACTCGACGAGGCACTCGACGTCCTGCGCATGACGCACCCGTAAGGTCTCCCGTCATCTCACCCGCCCCTGACGCGAACCGTGACGGGGACCGCAGCGTCGTATGCCGGGGCACCTAATATCTGTGCATGGCAGACGGTGGAGCGGTGAGACGAATGGAAGCGGGCGGATCGACGACGCACTGGGCGCCGGGGGAACAGATCCTCTGGCGGTACCGGGAGAACGCCGGCGAGCGCTTCCACATCGCACGCCCCGTCACCGTCGTCAGGGACGACGAAGAGTTGCTCGCGGTGTGGATGGCGCCCGGCACCGAGTGCGTGAAGCCCGTCTTCACCGACGGCACGTCGCTGCACGCCGAGCCGCTGGAGTCCCGCTACACCAAGCAGCGGACCGTGCAGCTCGACCGTTGGTTCGGCACGGGCGTGCTCAAACTGGCGCGCCCCGGCCGACCCTGGTCGGTCTGGCTGTTCTGGGAGCCGGGCTGGCGGTTCAAGAATTGGTACGTCAACCTGGAAGAGCCGCTCGTCCGGTGGGCCGGCGGCGTGGACTCCGAGGACCACTTCCTCGACATCTGCGTCTACCCCGATCGCAGTTGGGGCTGGCGCGACGAGGACGAGTTCGCGCAGGCCCAGCGGGACGGTCTGATGGACTCCCGGCTCGCCGAACGCGTACGGGCGGCGGGGCGGTCCGCGGTGGAGGTGATCGACGCCTGGGGGACGCCGTTCTCGGACGGCTGGCAGCACTGGCGACCCGATCCGTCCTGGTCCGTGCCACCCCTTCCGGGGGACTGGGATCGTACGCCTGTGTACATGACCTCATGCGACCCTTGTTGCGCTCCCGCGGTACAACCGTAGGATCGTCCTCCGCAAGGGCACACAACGGCAACTCCCGCAGAATGTGCTGAGCTTGACCAAACGTCATCGAGGGGCGGCAGGACGTGAGCGAGGGGTACGAGGGCCACACCGGGTCGGCTCGTCCGACCCGTGGATCATGTATCGCGTGTGACCGCGCGGGAATTCCGTTCCTGGGACACGTATTCCGGGTATCGGCTTCTCGGTGGGACGAACTGCACGCACGGCGCGCAGCCCCGGACGGATGGACTCGACACGCGTGACGGAGCACCCGACCTCCCACAAGCGCCCGCAGCCGGGCGTCGGCCCCACGGACCCCCGCGGGGCGCTCCTGCGTACCCCGGAGCCGCTGCCCACGCCGCCCGCCACCGCTTTACCGGCGCAGACCCGAGGGGGCGAGGGGCAGGCATCCCCGGCCGGGCCGCTGTCCTGCGCGAAGCAAGGACCGTCCGGCAATCCGGGCGGTCCCTCGTCCTCGCTGCCCGCGACGGGCGGCTCCGAGCACTCCCAGCCGGCCGCGCAGGAGTCCGGCACGCACCGGCCGCGCCCGGCTCCGGAGGGCATTCCGGCTCAGCCCGGCGGCGAGCAGGACCGCGCCTCCGCGCTGCCCGGCGGCAAGGAGCGGCGCACCGGCCAGACCCCGCCGCTGCACGGCCCCATGCCCATGCGGCGCGACGGGGACCGGCTGCGTTTCGTGGGCGCCGCCACCCGTCGGATCGCCCGCGGCATCGACCTCGACGAGATCGTGATGGGACTGTGCCGGGCCACCGTGCCCACCTTCTCGGACGCGATCCTCGTCTATCTGCGCGATCCGCTGCCCGTGGGGGACGAGCGGCCCACCGGGCCGCTCGTGCTGCGGCTGCGGCGCACCGACCGGATACCGCGGGAGCGGGACCTGGAGGACGGGATCCTCCCGGTGCCGGTACCGGAGAACTCCGGCCTGGTGGCCCTGAACTACGACCTCTGCGAGGTGCGACCCGGCGGTGCGCTGGCCGAGGTGCTGCGCGGGGTCCGGCCGGTGTTCGCGGACGCGCCCGCCGCCCGTGCCGCGCTGCCCGAGCTGCTCGGGGACGACACCACGATCCCCCCGGGCCAGCGGGCGATTCTCGCACCGCTGCGCGGCCGCCGCAGGGTCATCGGCGCCGTGCTGTTCCTGCGCCGTCCGGAGCGCCTGGCGTTCGAGGCGGACGACCTGCTGGTCGCCGCCCAGCTCGCCACGCACAGCGCGCTCGGCATCGACAAGGCGGTGCTGTACGGCCGTGAGGCGTACATCGCCGACGAGCTGCAGCGGACGATGCTGCCGGAGACCCTCCCGAACCCGACGGGGGTACGGCTGGCGTCGCGCTATCTGCCGGCCGCCGAGACCGCGCGCGTCGGCGGCGACTGGTACGACGCCATTCCGCTGCCGGGCAGCCGGGTGGCGCTCGTGGTCGGCGATGTCATGGGCCACTCCATGACGTCGGCGGCGATCATGGGTCAGCTGCGGACGACGGCCCAGACGCTGGCCGGGCTCGACCTGCCGCCGCAGGAGGTGCTGCACCACCTGGACGAGCAGGCCCAGCGGCTCGGCACCGACCGCATGGCCACATGCCTGTACGCGGTGTACGACCCGGTCGCGCACCGGATCACCATCGCCAACGCCGGCCATCCTCCGCCGGTCCTGCTGCATCTGGGCGGCCGGGCCGAGGTGCTGCGGGTACCCGCGGGTGCGCCCATCGGCGTGGGCGGGGTCGACTTCGAGGCCGTGGAACTGGACGCGCCGGCCGGCGCGACCCTGCTGCTGTACACCGACGGCCTCGTCGAGTCGCGGTTGCGGGACGTGTGGACCGGTATAGAACAGCTGCGGGAGAAGCTCGCCGCCACCGCCCAGCTCACGGGCGCCGATCATCCGCCGCCGCTCGAGGCGCTGTGCGACGAGGTGCTCGACATGCTCGGCCCCGGCGACCGCGACGACGACATCGCGCTGCTCGCCGCCCGCTTCGACGGGATCGCGCCGAGTGACGTCGCGTACTGGTTCCTGGAGCCCGAGGACGCTGCCCCGAGCCGGGCCCGGCGACTCGCCCGCCGGGCGCTCGCCCGCTGGGGCATGGAGGAGCTGACAGACTCGGTGGAGCTGCTGGTCAGCGAGGTCGTGACCAATGCCGTGCGCTATGCGTCACGGCCGGTCACGCTGCGCCTGCTGCGCACCGACGTCCTGCGCTGCGAGGTGGGCGACGATGTGCCCCAGCTGCCGCGGCTGCGGCAGGCGCGGGCGACGGACGAGGGTGGCCGGGGTCTGTACCTGGTGAACCGGCTGGCCCGGCGCTGGGGCGCGACCCGGCTGAGCACCGGAAAGGTGGTCTGGTTCGAGTTGAGCAGGGGCTGAGCGACGAGGGATGGAGCCTCGGTCAGACTCGTGCCGACCTTGGACTCCGTCCAAAAGTTGCCGGCATCCGTCGAGCAGTTCGGCGACCCCGCCGGCTGGCACACGGCGGGCGAGATGGTGCGGGAGGCCTATCGGCTGCACCGCGAGGACGACGACTTCGGCCAGGCCCACACGATGGTCCGCCAGGTCCTGGACGAGGCGGCTCGCGACCGGCTGGTCTCCAACGTCACCGGGCATCTGCTGCAGGGCGTGAGCCGCCCGGTCCTGGACCGCGCGCTGCAGTACTGGCGCAACATCGACAAGGAGATCGGCGACCGCATCGCCCACAACGTCAACGGCGGCTGACGCACACCACAAGAAGGGCGCCCGGCGGGCAGGCCACCGAGCGCCCTCGCGCTACTGCCCCTGGTTGGGATCGAGCGGGTTCCTCGGCGTGATCGGAGGCGTCGTCACCGGAGCCGTCGTCGCGGGCGCGGACGTCGGCGGCTTGGTCGTCGGCGGCTGAGTGCCCGGCGTCGTCGCGGGCGCGGACGTCGGCGGCTTGGTCGTCGGCGGCTGGGTGGTCGGCGTCGTCGACGGGCTCGTGGTCGGCGACTGCGTGACGGTCGGCGACACGGTCGGCTGGACCGCGGCGCCCTGCGTGGTCTCCAGGTCGAACTTGGTGACCTCGCCCATCGCCTCGAAGGTGTAGGCCGCCCAGATCTGCGCCGGGTAGCCACCGCCGTTGATGCGGCCGGGGGCCGGGAGGAGGCCCGTGGCGCCCTGGAGGGTGACCTGGGCGTGGGTCTTGGCGTTCTCCCCGAAGAGGCCGACCGAGGTGACCAGGTCCGGCGTGAAGCCGGTGAACCAGGCCGACTTGTTGTTGTCGGACGTCCCCGTCTTGCCCGCCACCTGCTGGCCGTCGCGCGAGGGGTTGTCCCGCACCGACACCTTGGCCGTACCGTCGTCGACCACGCCGGTGAGCACCGAGGTCACCGTGTCGGCGGCCTCGCGGCTGATCACCTGGTCGCCGATCGGGTCCGGCATGGTGACCGTGCGGTCCTTGTGCTCCGCCGACTTGATGATCGCCGGGGTGACCTTCCTGCCGTGGTTGTCGAGGGTCGCGTAGACACCGGCCATCTCCAGCGGGCTCGCGCCCATGGAGCCCAGGGTCTGCGCGGGCACGGCCTGCATGCCCTTGGTGTCCATGCCCAGATCCTTGGCGACCTTCATCACGTTGTCCATGCCGACGTCCACGCCCATCTGCGCGAAGACCGAGTTCACGGACTGGTTCATCGCCTTCTGCACCGTGATGTCGCCGTAGTCCTGGTCGTCCTCGTTCGGCGGGGCGAAGGCGATCGCGCTGCCCTTGACCGGACGGCCGCTGGTTCCGTCGTAGATCGTGTTGGCGGTGATCGCCCGGTCGTCCTGGGTCTTGGCCTGCTCGTCCACGGCGGCGGCGAGTATCAGCGGCTTGAAGGTGGAGGCGGGCTGGTAGTCGCGGCGCGTGGCGTTGTTGGTGAAGTGCTTGAGGTAGTCCACGCCGCCGTACATGGCGAGCACGCGGCCCGTCTTCGGGTCGACGGACACGGCACCGGGCTGGACGTCGCCGTCGACCGAGCGCTTCTTCGGGTTCAGCTTGCTGGTCAGCCTGTCCTTGACGGCCTGCTCCAGCTCGGCCTGCTTCTTCTTGTCGATATTCACGGTGATGGTCCAGCCGCCCGACTTCACGAGCGCCTCGGCGTCACCGATCGAGGCCGCGGTGCCCTGGGAGACGAGCTGCCGCTCCAGGGACGCGTTGGCCGCGTCCACCAGATAGCCGGTCTGCCCCTCCATGCCCGGCGCCCCCTTGGGCGCCTTCGGCACCGGGAACTTCATGGCCGTGCGCTTGCCCGCGTCCAGCCAGTGCTGGCCCACCATGTTGTCGAGCACGTAGTTCCAGCGATTCTGCACCAGCTTTTTGCCGGTGCCGGTGGCGACGGCCCAGTCGTACTGGCTCGGCGCCTGGAGCAGCGCCGCCAGATACGCGCCCTCCTCCACCGTGAGGTCCTTGGCGTCCTTGCGGTAGTAGGCCTGCGCGGCGGCCTGGATGCCGTAGGCGCCACGACCGTAGTAGCTGGTGTTGATGTAGCCCGCCAGGATGTACTCCTTGGACTTCTGGCGGTCCAGCTTCAGCGAGATGACCAGTTCCTTCAGCTTGCGCGTGACGGTCTGGTTCTGGTTCAGGTAGTAGTTCTTGACATACTGCTGGGTGATCGTCGAACCACCCTGCGCGCCCTTGCCCGAGACGGTGTTGAGCAGACCGCGGGCCGTGCCCTTCAGGTCGACGCCCGCGTCCTGGTAGAAGGTCTTGTTCTCGGCGGCGACGAAGGTGTGCTGGACCTCCTTGGGCACCTCGGCGAGGTCGACGTTCTCGCGGTTGACCTCACCGGTGCGGGCGAGAATGCTGCCGTCGCTGTACTTGTAGACGTTGGACTGCAGCGTGGCGGCGGCGTTCCCCGCGGGGATAGGGGTCGTCAGATACAGCAGGACGAACGCGCCCATGCCCAGCAGCACGAAGCCGAACAGCGTGCCGAGCACCGACTTCCAGGTGAAGAACCTGCGTATGCCGCTCTTTCTGTTCTTGGCGGCCCTGCCGCGCGCGGCGGCCCGGCCGCCGACCGACGGGGAGCCGACCGTCCGCTCGGCCCCGGACGAGCGCTTGGGCGCCGCGCGGCGGCCACCGCGCTGCCGCGCTCGTCTCTCTTCCGCTCGTCCCATGGGTCGATCCGCTCCGCTTCGTTCTCGTGTGTCACACAGGGGCGTGGCTCGGGTCAGCTCAGAAAACTAACACCGCGCGATCTGACAAAGGCCCACCGATCACGCCTTTTACGGACGTGACAATCAGCACCTGTCCCATCGGAACCGACGATCGGAAGGCACGGAAGGTTGTCATGACGGGTAAGTGTTATCACTTTGCTAGAGCCGAGCTATTGCACGAAACGGGGGATACCGCCCATGTCCCCACACGACGCTTCCGCCACCGGCGACGTACCGGAGGTGCCCGCACCGCGGGTCCGTGAGTTCACCGCGCACAGCATCGGCGGCGGGTTCGCACTGCTTCTCGGGCTTGCCGGACTGGCGCTGGTGGTGCTGTGCGGGGACCGTGCGCCTCAGCCCGTGCTCAACACCGGGTCGCTCCACCAGTGACGGCTCCCTCCGGAGGTTCGACCCCCGAGCGTCGGCCGCAGCAGCGCAAGCAGGTGCGGCTGCGGCTGGATCCGTTGGTCTACGAGGCACTCGCCCGCTGGGCGTCGGACGAACTGCGCTCGGCCAACGCCCAGATCGAGTTCCTGCTCCGGCGCGCTCTCGCGGAAGCGGGCCGGCTCCCCCGCGGGACGAAGCCCGTCCCCCGTCGTGGACGTCCGCCGGCTTCGGGTGATCCGGAGTCGTAGACAGGGCGCCGGAACCGTGTAGCAGAACCGTGACAGACGCCTTCCACCTGGGAGGACGTGCTCCGGACCACGATCTATAAACATCATGTATACGCGGTGTGTATACGCCATGTGTACAGTGCTTCCCATGTCCATCGGTCACACTCTTCTCGGACTCCTGGAGTCCGGGCCCCGTCACGGTTACGACCTGAAGCGGGCCTTCGACGAGAAATTCGGTCACGACCGGCCGCTGCACTACGGCCAGGTCTACTCGACGATGTCCCGGTTGCTGAAGAACGGGCTCGTCGAGGTCGACGGCATCGAGGCCGGCGGCGGGCCCGAGCGCAAGCGGTACGCCATCACCGACGCCGGGGTCACCGACGTACAGCGGTGGCTCGCGACCCCGGAGAAGCCCGAGCCGTATCTGCAGTCGACCCTCTACACCAAGGTCGTCCTCGCGCTGCTCACGCACCGCGACGCGGCCGACATCCTCGACGCGCAGCGTGCCGAGCACCTGCGCATGATGCGGATCCTGACCGACCGCAAACGCAAGGGCGACCTGGCCGACCAGCTGATCTGCGACCACGCCCTGTTCCATCTCGAGGCCGATCTGCGCTGGCTGGAGCTGACCGCAGCACGCCTCGACAAGCTCGCAGCGGCGGTGGCCAAGTGACTCCTCCCCCCGGTTCTCTGCTGACCGCCCAGGACCTGCGCAAGGCGTACGGTCCGACCGTCGCCCTCGACGGCGCCGAATTCTCCATCCACCCGGGCGAGATCGTCGCCGTGATGGGTCCGTCCGGTTCCGGCAAGTCGACCCTGCTGCACTGTCTCGCCGGGATCGTGCCCCCCGACTCGGGCTCGATCGTCTACAACGGCCGCGAGATGGCCGGTATGAGCGACGCCGAACGCAGCCTGCTCAGGCGCTCGGAGTTCGGGTTCGTGTTCCAGTTCGGGCAGCTCGTTCCCGAACTGACCTGCGTCGAGAACGTGGCCCTCCCGATGCGGCTGAGCGGCACGGCCCGCAAGGAGTCCGAGCGGACCGCCCTGGCCTGGATGGAGCGGCTCGAGGTCGACGACCTCGCCGGGAAGCGCCCCGGTGAGATATCGGGCGGTCAGGGACAGCGCGTGGCCGTCGCACGCGCCCTGGTCACGAACCCGCGCGTACTGTTCGCCGACGAGCCGACCGGTGCGCTGGACTCGCTCAACGGCGAGCGGGTGATGGAGTTGCTGACCGAGGCCGCCCGGTCCACCAACGCGGCCGTCGTGCTGGTCACGCACGAGGCGCGGGTGGCCGCGTACTCCGACCGCGAGATCGTCGTACGGGACGGCAAGTCGCGGGACATGGAGCGCGTCGTATGAGCACACGATCGAGGCACCTCCCTGCTCATGAGGGTCCCCCCGCTCGAGCGAAGTCGAGAACCCGGGGGATGGGCCGGGATCTGGCCATGGGGCTTCGGTTCGCCTTCACCGGTGGACGCGAAGGGTGGGTCCGGCTCCTGCTGACGGCCGTAGGCGTCGGACTGGGGGTGGCCCTGCTTCTGCTCACCACCGCGCTGCCGAACGCGCTGACGGTCCGGCGCGATCGCGAGGAGGCGCGCCTGGACTACACGTACAGCCAGACGGTCATGCCGAGGGCCGACAACACCCTCGTGATCGCGGACATCGACACGACGTACCGCGAGAAGGACGTGCGCGGGCGGCTGATGGAGCCCGAGGGGGCACGGGCGCCGCTTCCGCCGGGGGTGGACGAGTTCCCAGCGGTGGGCGAGATGGTCGTCTCGCCTGCGCTGAAGGAACTCCTCGCCTCCGACAGCGGGAAGCTACTGCGGGAGAGGCTGCCGTACCGGATCGTCGAGACCATCGGGGAGAGCGGGCTCATCGGCTCGGCCGAACTCGCCTACTACGCGGGGGCGGACGGCCTCGCCACGAAGATCAACGGCTCGTCGGTGGCCCGGATCGACCGCTTCGGCGATCCGCACCCGACGCCCGAGCGGTCGGACCCGGTGCTGGTCCTGCTGTCCCTCGTCGTCTTCGTGGTGCTGCTGACGCCGGTCGCCGTGTTCATCGCCGCGGCCGTGCGGTTCGGCGGCGAGCGGCGCGACCGCCGGCTCGCGGCGCTGCGGCTGATCGGCTCCGACGGCGGGATGACCCGGAGGATCGCCGCGGGCGAGGCGCTCGCGGGGGCCCTGCTCGGGCTGGTCCTCGGTGCCGGATTCTTCCTGGTGGGCCGTCAGGTGGCGGGCTCCCTGGAGGTTCTCGACGTCAGCGTGTTCCCCAGCTATCTGAATCCCTCGCCGCTCCTCGCCGTGCTCGTCGCGGTCGCGGTGCCGGCGGCCGCGGTGCTGGTGACGCTGTTCGCACTGCGCGGGGTCGTCATCGAACCGCTCGGCGTCGTACGCTCGGCGCGGCCCGCACGACGCCGGCTGTGGTGGCGGCTGCTGCTGCCGCTGGCCGGACTCGCCATGCTCTACCCGATGATCGGCAAGGGCCGGACCCACGGAGACTTCAACCAGTACCTGGTCACCGGCGGCGTCGTCCTGCTCCTGGTGGGCGTGACCGCGCTGCTGCCGTGGATCGTCGAGACGGTCGTCGCCCGGCTCGGCCGGGGCGGCGTGGCCTGGCAACTGGCCGTGCGCAGGCTGCAGCTGAGCAGCGGCACGGCGGCCCGCATGGTCAACGGCATCGCGGTGGCGGTGGCCGGGGCGATCGCGCTGCAGATGCTGTTCGCCGGGGTCGACAGCGATTACACCAAGCAGTCGCAGAACGACCTCTCGCGGGCGCAGATGCAGGTGAGCCTTCCGGGCGGGGTGCCGGTCGGCGCGGCCGCCGGGGAGTTCGCCGCCACACAGGGCGTGCGGAAGGTCACGGCGCTGTCCGGCGGCACTCTCGGCGACACCCGCAAGGACCCCGCCTCGTCCATCGAACTCAGCATCGGCGACTGTGCCGCCCTCCGCGAACTGGCCACGCTGCCCTCGTGCCACGACGGTGACGTGTTCGTGCTGCGGGGCGCGGAGTACGACAGCGACACACCGAAGCTCGCCAGGCCGGGCCGGACGCTGTACCTCGATCCGTCCTATGGAAGCGAGCACAGCGGCGAGGTCGCCTGGAGGGTGCCGCCGGAACTGAAGCAGGCTCAGTCGATCAAGGACCCGACGGGGGTGCGGCGCGGCGGCATCATGATGACGCCGCGCGCGCTGCCCGAGGGGGCCAACGCGTGGGTCACCGGGGACATCTACCTGTCGCTCGACTCGTCCGTGCCGGATGTGCGCGAGTACGTACGGAACACGGCGGCGCGAGTCGATGTCCGGGCGGACGCGATGGTGTGGTCGGCCTCCGAGCAGTCCCGAAGGTTCACCTCCATCCGCACGGGGCTGTTCGTCGGCGCCGCCTGTGTGCTGGCGCTGATCGGCGCGAGCCTCCTGGTGTCGCAGCTGGAGCAGCTGCGGGAGCGCAAGAAGCTGCTGTCGTCGCTGGTCGCCTTCGGCACCCGGCGCCGCACGCTGAGCCTGTCGGTGCTGTGGCAGACGGCCATCCCGATCGCGCTCGGACTGGTGCTGGCGTCGGCGGTCGGCCTGGCCCTGGGGGCGGTTCTGCTGAAGATGACCGCCCAGAGCATCCGCGTGGACTGGGCCGGCGTGCTGTCGATGGCGGGCATCGGCGCCGCGGTCGTCCTCGTCGTGACGCTGCTCAGCCTGCCACCGCTGCTGCGGCTGATGCGGCCGGACGGGCTGCGTACGGAGTGACCGCCGCCCCTGCCGTGCGGGCCTCCCCCTGACCGGGAGGGGCCCGCACGCGTTCACAGGGCGTACTCCTTGGTATGGGTGCGGGGATTCCCGGGGGTTCTCAGTCGTCGGGCCCCAACACCCGTACGGGCAGCGGCCGCAGTGCTTCACGGAGCGCCTCCGCCAGCTCCTCGTACTCGGTACCCCGCGCGGCGCCGGCCCGCATCGCGAAGGCGATGCGCCGGGTCGGGGCCGGGTCGGCGAAGTAGCCGGTGAGCAGCTGGTTGCTGCGGGAGGTCTCCACTCTGACGGCGGTACGCGGCAGCAGGGTCACCCCCAGCCCCCCGGCAACGAGCTGCACGAGGGTGGACAGCCCGGCGGCGGTCGTGGTCACCGGCGTGCCCTGCCGTCCCCCACCGGCCGCCGAGGAGCCCCGCCCTGCCCCGCTGATACCGCGTCCGGCCTCCCGGCAGATGTCGAGGGCCTGGTCGCGCAGGCAGTGCCCCTCATCGAGCAGCAGCAGGTTCAGCTCGCGCAGGGCCTGCCGAGGGATGCCCTCCCGGCCTCCGAGCCAGTGGTCCAGCGGGGTGACGAGCACGAAGTCCTCGTCGAAGAGCGGGAGTTCCGCGACGCCCGGCACACCGAGGGGGACGGCGAGCAGCAGCAGGTCGAGGCGGCCGGTGGTGAGCCCGTCGAGCAGGCCGGCCGTCTGCTCCTCGTGGACCTGCAGGTCGAGGTGCGGATAGCGGTCGTGGACGAGATCGAGGACGGTCGGCAGCAGATACGGCGCGACGGTCGGGATCACACCGAGCCGCAGCGCCCCGGTGAAGGGCGCCCGGGCGGCCTCGGCCTCCTCCATGAGGGCGCCGACCTCCGCCAGCACCGCCTTGGCCCGTACGGCGAGCCGCTCACCGGCCGGCGAGAGGAGGACCTTGCGGGTGGTGCGCTCCAGCAGGGTGACGCCGAGGACCTCCTCCAGAGCGGAGACCGCGCCGGACAACGCGGGCTGACTCATGCCGATCGCGGCGGCCGCGTCGCGGAAGTGGAGGTGCTCGGCGACTGCGGCGAAGGCGCGCAGCTGGGCGAGACTGGGCTGCCGGCGTCCGTTTGTCCTGGTGCCACCCATCCCCGTGAACTCCCTACCGATAGTGACTGATAGCAGACACCGATCAACCGGACCGACTGTAGCTATTTCCTGAATCAATGCACCCTGTGACAGGATCACGGGCGTCCAACCCATGAGAAGCACCTTGTGTTCGCGGTGTTTCTTTGCTGCAAGGAGAGCATGTGCTCACTGTCGGTGACAAGTTCCCCGAGTTCGAACTGACCGCCTGCGTCTCGCTGGAGAAGGGCAAGGAGTTCGAACAGATCAACCACAAGACCTACGAGGGTCAGTGGAAGATCGTCTTTGCGTGGCCCAAGGACTTCACCTTCGTGTGCCCCACCGAGATCGCGGCCTTCGGCAAGCTGAACGACGAGTTCGCCGACCGTGACGCCCAGATCCTCGGCTTCTCCGGCGACTCCGAGTTCGTCCACCACGCCTGGCGCAAGGACCACCCCGACCTGCGCGACCTGCCGTTCCCGATGATGGCCGACTCGAAGCACGAGCTGATGCGTGCCCTGGGTATCGAGGGCGAGGACGGCTTCGCGCAGCGCGCCGTCTTCATCGTGGACCAGAACAACGAGATCCAGTTCACCATGGTGACCGCGGGATCCGTCGGCCGAAACCCGAAGGAGGTCCTGCGGGTCCTGGACGCCCTGCAGACCGACGAGCTGTGCCCCTGCAACTGGAACAAGGGCGAGGACACCCTCGACCCGGTCAAACTGCTGGCCGGTGAGTGAACGATGTCCCTCGACTCCCTGAAGTCCTCCCTTCCGGACTACGCCAAGGACCTGAAGCTCAACCTGAGTTCGGTCATCGGCAACTCCGGCCTCCCGGCCCAGCAGCTGTGGGGCACGGTCCTGGTCACGGCGATCGCGTCCCGCTCGGCGATCGTGCTGCGCGAGTTGGAGCCGGAGGCGAAGGCGAACCTCACGCCGGAGGCGTACACCGCGGCGAAGTCCGCGGCCGCCGTCATGGCGATGAACAACGTCTTCTACCGCACCCGCCATCTGCTCTCGGACCAGGAGTACGGCACCCTGCGCGCGGGCCTGCGGATGAACATCATCGGCAATCCCGGGGTCGAGAAGGTCGACTTCGAACTGTGGTCGTTCGCGGTGTCGGCGATCAACGGCTGCGGTGCGTGCCTGGACTCGCACGAGCAGGTGCTGCGCAAGGCCGGAGTCGACCGTGAGGTCGTCCAGGAGGCCTTCAAGATCGCGTCGGTGATCCAGGCGGTCGGCGTGACGCTGGACGCGGAGGCGGTCCTCTCCGAGTAGCGCGCGACGGCGCTCCGCTTCCTGGCCCTGCTCGCCTTCACGGTGGGCGGGGCCTCGCGGTCGTTCGCTCCGACGCCGCTGCGGGCCCGGGCGGCCTCGTACCCGAACGCCGGGCGCGCGCTCAGACGCCCGACGGGCTGTCCTGCGGTGGTGGCGTCTCCGACTGCGGTACGGATGCCGGCTGGGGAACCTGGCGCGGGGCTCTCGAGGCCGCGTACGACCGCAGATAGCCCACCACCGTGTTCGTCACCGCCACCAGCGGTACCGCCACCACCGCGCCGCCGATGCCCGCGACCATGCCCCCGGCCGTCACGGAGAGCACCACCGCCAGCGGGTGCACCCGCACGGCCCGGCCCAGGATGAACGGCTGCAGGATGTGGCCCTCGACCTGCTGGACGGTCAGGACCACGGCGAGCGTCATGATCGCGGTGAAGACACCCTGTGTCACCAGCGCCACCACCACCGCCAGCGCTCCCGACGCCACGGCGCCCACCAGGGGGATGAAGGAGAACAGGAAGATGAAGACGGCGAGCGGCACGGCCATGGGCACGTTCAGGAAGTAGATGCCGAGGCCGATGAAGATGGCGTCGATCAGGGCCACGATCACCGTGCCGCGGACATAGGCCGTCAGCGTGCGCCAGGCCCTCGGCCCCGCGCCCGCCACACCCGGCCGCGCCGCGGCGGGCACCAGCTTCAGCGTCCACTCCCAGATGCGCCGGCCGTCGTACAGCAGGAAAAGTGTCGAAAAGACCGTCAGAAGGATTCCGGTCAGGGCCTCGACGATGACCTGCACGCCCTCCAGGCCGGTCGAGGTGATCTGGTCGGCGTTCGCGCCGATCGCCTCGCGCAGGTTCTTGGCGATCTGGTTGATCTGCTTGTCCGTGACGTGGAAGGGGCTGTTGAGCAGCCACTTGCGCAACTCGTCGATGCCGTCCTGGATCTGGTTGGAGAGCGAGTCGATGTTCTCCATGACCTGCCACGTCACGAACCAGCCGATGAGCCCCATGATGACGAAGCCCAGGATCGCGGTCAGCGCGGTCGCCGGTCCCCGCGGCACACCGTGACGGGTCAGCCGCGCCACGGTCGGCTGCAGCAGTGCCGTGATGAGCAGCGCGCACACGAACGCCAGCACCACCAACTGGACGGCACTGATGACCCGCATCAGCACCCAGACCGTGCCCGCGAGGACGAGCACCCGCCAGCCGGCCTCGGCCGCCACCCGTACTCCCCACGGGACCGCTTCGACGGGATGCGGACGCGCCTGTACATCCGGGGGGTACGCCGGAGGCGGCGGAACACCGTCCGGCACCGGGGCGGGCGCCGGCTCGGCATGCTCCTTCTCGACCTCGGCACGGCGCTCGTCCAGCCGCTCGCCCACCTGGCTCAGTCCGGCGCCGAGCCGGGAGAGCCACCCTGGCAGTTGCGACATGATCCGTCCTCTTCCCCCGCGTCCCTGAGTGCTCCCCACCACTCCCCCCTGGAGTCGTCGGCTCCGACCGTACACGGCAGGCCCCCGCGGGCGTAAACGGCCGAAGCCCCTCACCCATAGACGGTGAGGGGCTTCTTGAGGTTGAGCGTCCGCCCGCAAGCGGAACGACGGCTCAGTACCAGTGGTTGGCCTGCCAGAACGACCAGGCCTCACACGGGCTGCCGTACCGGCTGTTCATGTAGTTGAGGCCCCACTTGATCTGCGTGGCCGGGTTCGTCTGCCAGTCGGCGGCGACCGACGACATCTTGGAGCCGGGCAGGGCCTGGAAGAGGCCGTAGGCACCGGAGGACGGGTTGACCGCGCGGTAGTTCCAGCTGGACTCGTGGTCCACGATGTTGCTGAAGCACTGGAACTGGCCGGCCGCGACGATCTGACGCGCCATCGCCTGGATCTGCGAGACGGTGTAGGAGCTCTGGACCGGGAAGCTGGACGCGTCACGGCTCGAGCGGCTGGCCGCCGCCTCCGCCTCCTTGCGCGCCTTGGCTGCCTCTTCGGCCTTCTGCGCGGCCTTCTGCTTGGCGATCGCGTCCGCGGCCGCCTGCTTGCGGGCCGACTCCTCGGCGTCCTTCTTGGCGCCCACGTCCGCGGCGATGGCCTGTGCGTCGGCCTGCTGTGTCAGGGACGCGGTCTGCACCTGCGCCTGCTGACCCGTAGGCAGGTCGGCGAGCAGCATCGAGTCGCCTGCCGTTGCCTCAGCGTCGCTCGAGGGCTGCCCGACGCTGCCCGAGGCAACACCAGTGACGGCGCCGACAGCGGTGACCGCCGTGGCCGAGGCCACTGCGAATCCCCGGACCGAAATCCGGCTCACACGGTTTCCTTCCAGCATCGCCCGCTTCGGTGACCCTGGCGGACGCAATCGTGCCCCTGACGCTGGCCTCCCAACTGCGGGGTCACGGGAGGCACGGGCCCGGTGGGCAACCCCGTGACAGGGGCGGCCGCGTGGTGCTCGGGCGACATACGACGGCGCTGTGAAGTTGGCTGTGGTGCTTCTGGGGTGCCGTACCGCTGGGGGTATGGCTGTGTCGTATGCGAGGCCTGACAGGAGTGAGACTCTGCCGCAACCGGACGCCGGGTGGCAATTCTGTGTCGAGTGTGAAAGCTCACATCCCGTTTGGCCCAGTGGATTCGCGAAAACAACCGCACGCGAAGGCGCCGCCCGACTAGGCTCTAGGCCTTTGCCGGACGACGCCAACCCGCGGGTAACCACCTCGCATTGAACACTCGGGTCAGATCTGCCCGTCTTCGAGCATTTCGGTCACAAGGGCTGCGATCTGGGACCTCTCGGACCGCGTCAGCGTGACGTGGGCGAAGAGCCGATGCCCCTTCAGTTTCTCAACGACGGCGACCACTCCGTCGTACCGGCCCACCCGCAGGTTGTCCCGCTGGGCGACGTCATGGGTGAGAACCACCCGCGAATTCGCGCCGATCCGGGACAGAACGGTCAGCAGCACATTCCGTTCGAGCGACTGCGCCTCATCCACGATGACGAAGGCGTCGTGGAGCGAGCGACCGCGGATGTGGGTGAGCGGAAGGACTTCCAGCATCCCTCGTGCGGTGACCTCTTCGATGACCTCGCGCGTGGTGACCGCGGACAGCGTGTCGAAGACCGCCTGGGCCCAGGGGCTCATCTTCTCGGCCTCGGTGCCGGGCAGATAACCGAGCTCCTGGCCGCCGACCGCGTACAGCGGCCGGAAGACCATCACCTTCTGATGCTGCCTGCGCTCCAGCACCGCCTCGAGGCCCGCGCACAGCGCCAGCGCCGACTTGCCGGTGCCGGCCCGGCCGCCCATCGACATGATCCCCACGTCCGGGTCGAGCAGCAGGTCGAGAGCGATCCGCTGCTCCGCGCTGCGGCCCTTGATGCCGAACGCCTCCCGGTCGCCGCGCACCAGACGGATGTTGCCCTCGGCCGTGACGCGACCCAGCGCCTTGCCTCGCTCCGACTGGATCGTCAGGCCGGTGTGCACGGGCAGATCGGCGGCCTCGGGAACGTATACATGCCCCTCTTCGAAGAGGACGTCCACCTGCTCGCCGGACAGGGTCAGTTCGGACATTCCGGTCCAGCCGGAGGAGTCCGTGATGGCCAGTTCCGCGCGGTACTCCTCGGCCTGGAGCCCGACGGACGACGCCTTGATCCGCAGGGGCAGGTCCTTCGACACGACGGTGACGTCGAACCCCTCCGCCTGCAGGTTGCGGGCGACCGCGAGGATGCGGGAGTCGTTGTCCCCCAGGCGGTAGCCGGTGGGCAGCACGCTGGGGTCCGAGTGGTTGAGCTCGACCCGGAGGGTCCCGCCGAGGTCCCCGGTCGGAATGGGGGCGTCGAGGCGGCCGTACCGCACACGGTAGTCGTCGAGCAGGCGAAGGGCCTGCCGGGCGAAGTAGCCGAGTTCGGGATGGTGCCGCTTGGCCTCCAGCTCCGTGACCACGACGACCGGGAGCACGACCTCGTGCTCGTCGAAGCGCGTCATGGCGTTCGGGTCGGCCAGCAGGACGCTGGTGTCGAGAACATAGGTGCGCCGGTCTGGCTTGTGGCGCTTTGTGCTGGTCACCACGGAAGGACGTACCCCCTCGGATGAGGTCGGGGAGCGACGGAGTGGAGCTGGACCGGTCGACGGCCGCGATGCACGGGCCGAGAACCGGCCCCCCACTGCTTCTTCCGTGCCGAGACCGCACGGTCGGGCTGGTGCAAAGGGCCTCCCGGGCGGACGACCCCGAGCCGTCCGCTGAGATACGACACCCGTGGTTCGGGTGTCGACCTGTCTGGCTTATGCCCTCGAACATGCGCTGCCATGCCACGGCATATGACGGCGCCCCGATGAACTCCGTGTGACTTTTGCACCCGAGCGGGTGAATGCACGTCCCGGCGCGCCGGGCTCCCGGCCGCCGCGGCGAAGGATTCTTCAGCCGCCGTAGCGACGGTGTCGCGCCGCGTAGTCGCGCAGGGCGCGCAGGAAGTCGACCTTGCGGAAGGCCGGCCAGAAGACCTCGCAGAAGTAGTACTCCGAATGGGCGGTCTGCCAGAGCATGAACCCGGACAGCCGCTGTTCGCCGCTCGTGCGAATCACCAGATCGGGATCGGGCTGGTCACTCGTATAGAGGTGTCTGCCGATCAGATCGATGTCGACGGACTCGGCCAGGTCCTCCACCGACGCGCCCTTGTCATGGGCGTCGAGGAGCATCGAGCGGACGGCGTCGGCGATCTCCTGCCGGCCGCCGTAGCCGATGGCGACGTTGACGAGTATCCCGTCGATGCGCGCGGTGGCCTCCTCGGCCTCCTTGAGGACGGTCTGCATCTGCGGGGGCAGCAGGTCGAGGGCGCCCACGTGGTGCACCCGCCAGCGGCCGTCGGCGGCGAGGGAACGGACGACGTCCTCGATGATCCCGAGGAGCGGGACCAGCTCCTCCTTCGGCCGGTCGAAGTTGTCCGTCGACAGCAGCCAGAGCGTGACGACCTCGACGTCCGTCTCGGCGCACCAGCCGAGGAACTCCTCGATCTTGTCGGCCCCGGCCCGGTGGCCCTGTGCGGTGGTGGAACCCGCGGCCTTCGCCCAGCGCCGGTTGCCGTCCATGATGACGCCGATGTGCTTGGGCACCTGAGCGTGGTCCAGGTGACCCTCCACCCGGCGCGCGTACAGCCTGACGAGCATGCCGCGCAGCTTGTCGCGCAGGTTCACGTGATTGTCAGCCCCTCCGTGCGGATCAGACAGGTGCGGGCGTGCGCGATCCCCGTCAGATGGCGGTCCCCGGAGGCGAAGCCTACCCCCGGGAAACCCGGGCCCCGCCAAGGGGTGTCAGTGGTCTGTATCAGCTTCGTACCCGTGAACGGGGGCCGCATGGCTGGGTATTCCGGGTTTCGGGTCGGGTGCGGGGACTCGGCCCGCGGGGCGGCGGGCTCGGCGGACGAGCCGGATCGGACCCGGGGCTCAGCCGCGGGGAAAGGAAAACGGGCCGGTCCGTGGGGGGGAGACGGACCGGCCCGAGGGGGGGTTTCCACCATAACCCTTCGTAAGTGATGCTGCGTGCATCGGCGTGCCACAACTACTCTCCGAAATCGTCCGGCGACGCCGCGGTGGCCCCGGAATCGTTCATTCAGGGCGTGTTCATGGCCGGAACACAGCGGATCCAAAGGGAATCCGGCTGAATCCTGAGGTATGCAAGGGGCGTGCGCGGCCTTGTGGGGCGCACGGCGACATGTCCGTACGTACTCCCGGCGGGTGACGAGCGCCGGGAACGGCCACTTGACGCCGTCGCTAACTTCGCAGCCATGGCCATGCTCACCACGGCGGGGATGTCCGCCCCGGTGCCACTGGAGATCGCCCGGTCGGCGGGCGCCCGGCGGCGTGGACTGCTCGGGCGCGCGGGGATCGAGGGCGCGCTGCTGCTGAGTCCGGCGAGCGCCGTGCACACCCTGGGCATGCGATTCGCGATCGACATCGCCTATCTGGACGCGGCATTGCGGGTGGTGGCGGTGCGGACGATGCGACCGGGGCGGCTCGGCCTGCCCCGGCTGCGTGCGCGCCACGTTCTGGAGGCCGAGGCCGGCGCGATGGAGCGATGGGGGATACGGCGCGGGGTGCAGGTGATCGTGCGGGACGTCTGACGGTGCGTCCGGCCGGGCACGGCGCCGCGCAGCCCCCTCCACTGCGCGATGCCATCCGCGCAGCTTTGCTCACGCGATTTACCTTGGTCTGAACTTACGTGAGGCGAAGGCCGGGGGGCGAGCGGCGCTCGATAACGATATGAAAACCTCGAGCCAACGTCTCGACATGTGGACGCCAGTCTCACTGTTCGATATGGGCCGGGCCGCGCACGGTCAGTCGCGCGGCTTGCGCGCCTCGATCAGGAAGCGGGAGCTGTGGGCGACGAAAGGCCCCTCCGACTCGATCCGTTCGTGCAGGGACCGAAGCCGGGACTCGTACCGCTCCACGGTGAAATCGGGGACCATCCAGATCACCTTGCGCAGGAAGTGGACGACGGCACCGATGTCATGGAACTCCATGCGCAGCCGGGCCTGCTGAAGGCCGGTCACCTCGAGACCCACGGCTTCGGCCTCGGCCCGCGCACGCTCAGGGTCGCGGGCGGAGCGGACTGCTTCCGGCTGCGGCCCGAGGAAGTACTCGACCACTTCGAAGGCGCTCGCCGGGCCGACCTGCTGGGAGAAGTACGTGCCGCCGGGGCGCAGGACACGGGCGATCTCGTGCCAGTAGGTGCGCACCGGATGCCGGCTGGTGACGAGGTCGAAGGCGGCGTCCCCGAAGGGCAGCGGCGCATCCTCCGGCGAGGCGACGACCACGACACCGCGCGGGTGGAGCAGGACGGTGGCCCGCGCGACGTTCGGCGGCCAGCCCTCGGTGGCAGCGGTGAGGGGCGGCAGCGTCGCCGCGGAGGCCAGGACCTCCCCTCCCCCGGTCTGGATGTCGAGCGCGGCCGACACCTGCGCGAGGCGCTCGGCCATCGAACGCGCGTACCCCCAGGGGGGCCGCTCTTCCGTGGCCCGGCCCTCGAACCAGGAGAAGTCCCAGCCGTCGACGGAGGCGTCGACGGCTTCCTTGACGAGTTCTTCGAAGGTACGGCCCAGGCTCATGGGGCGATCGTCCCCGTGCCCGGGAGGGATCGCGAACGAATTTTCCACGCGAGGGCCGGTCGCCCGCACGACCGGACGAACGACCGGCCTCCACCACGATCTGCCCCGGCGCTACGGCAGCAGGGGCCGCACCTCGTGGGCCACGAACCGCAGGAACGCCTCCGGGTCCGGCTCGTCCGCCGTCGGCTCGAGGATCACCGTGTCCGCGCCCGCGTCGGCCAGGCTCCGCACGGCTTTGGCGACCGCGCCCGCATCCCCGGCCACCCCGTGCTCCGCCATCGGGTCCTTCCCGCCCGCCGCCATGTCCGCGCTCAGCCGCGCGGCACAGTCCGGGCCGGTGGCGGTGCGCAGATAGACGACGACGTGATGAGGATCGGTACGCCCGGCCGACTCCCGGCCGGTGTCGATGAGCTGACGGGCCTTTCGTACTCCTTCTGGCGTCGTGGCCGAGGTGAGGACGGTCCCGTCGGCCGCCTCGCCGGACAGCCGCAGCGTGCGCGGTCCCGTGGCCCCCGCGAGGATGCGGACCGCCTCCGCGGGCGGCCAGTCCAGCGCGACGCCGTCCAGTCGCACGTACCGCCCGTCCGTGGTGACGCGCTCACCGCGCAGCAGGGCCCGCAGGGCGTCGAGATGCTCGCGCAGCAGCGTCAGGGGCGACTCCGCGCGGGCCCCGACCTGGGCCATCCAGCTCTGCACACCGTGCCCGACGCCGAGGATCGCCCGCCCCGGGAACATCCGCTCCAGCGTCGCGGCCTCCATCGCGGTGACCGCGACGTTCCGCAGGGGAACCGGCAGCAGTCCGATCCCGACCCGCAACCGCTCGGTCCAGGCGAGCGCGGCGGACGCGGCGGAGATCCCTCCTTCCAGAAAGCAGTCCTCCCACAGCCACAGCTCCTCGAGGCCCGACTCGTCCGCGAGCCGCGCCATCGCGCGCAGTCGCTCGGGAGGCAGTTGGGGCCGGAACACAGCACCGAGTCCAGTCATGCGGTCTTCCTATCGAGCGGGCCCGGGCAGGACAACACCTTTACCGTTCGCCCGCGCCGGGGCGCTCGTAGTGCAGCAGCACCACACCGTTGCCGAACCGGCGCAAGTCGATCAGACGGAGCGCGGTCAGGGCGTCGGTATCGGGGAAGAGACGCTGTCCCCGGCCGACGAGGATCGGATGGACGTACACCCGGAACTCGTCGACGAGGTCGAGCCGCAGGAACTCGGCAGCCAGGGCCGCGCCGCCGAGCGCCAGGTCGCCGCCCTCCTGGGCCTTGAGCGCGAGGATGTCGTCGACGACGACGTCCCGGACAATGGTGGTGTGCCAGTCGGCGTGCTCCAGGGTCCGGGAGAACACCACCTTGGGCATGTTCCGCCAGATCCGGGCGTACTCGACCATAGGTCCCGAGCGGTGAGGGTCGGCGTCTGCGGTGGGCCAGAAGCGGGCCATGAGCTCGTAGGTCACGCGTCCGTTGAGAAAGGCGCCCATCTCCTTGAGCACGTCGTTGAAGTGCTGGTGCAGTTCGTCGTCCACGAGGTGCCAGTCGATCTCGCGGTTCGGGCCCTCGATGTAGCCGTCCAGGGACATGGACATCATCAGGACGATCTTTCTCATGGCAGCTCCCGGTTCCGACGTCGACCGACTGGACGGCACGAGCATCGCGCAGCCGTGCCGCGCGCGGGCGGAGGCGGCTCCGGCGAATTCGCGCACTCCTACGAAGACAAGTCTCCTCTCGGGAACGACACCTCCACGCGGCGGTTCTTGCGCCGGCCCTCCTTCGTGGAGTTGTCGGCGATCGGGTAGTCCTCGCTGTAGCCGCGCACCTCGAAGGTGACGTTCCCGCCGAGGGTCGAGGCCAGCCGGTCGTGCACCGCCTCCGCGCGCTGTCGGGAGAGGACCAGGCCGTGTGCGTAGCTGCCGAGGTCGTCGGTGAAGCCGAAGACGCGGACGCTCGTCGCGTTCTGCTTCTCGATCTCCTCAGCGATGGCGTCGATGCGGGAGCGGGCCTGCGGGTTCAGTTTGGCGCTGTCCTTGGGGAACAGCACCTCCGCCTGGAGCGCGAAGGTGACGCTCTCGTTGGTGTCCTCACGTCGCTCCTCGCCCCCGAGGTCCTCCACGACGGACTTGATGTCCAGCACCTTGGCGGGCGCGAGCGTGGCCCCGTCGGCGAGCTTGAGCCCAGGACTGGTGGGGTCGACGGACGGGGGCGGGGAGGTGGAGACGGTCCCGGGAGGCGCGCTGGGGCCGTCGTCGGCGACGGCCTGGGGGGCGGCGGTCAGGGTGAGGAGAGTGAGGGCGGCGACAAGGGCGGCGCGAGGAGCGGGGGCCATGGTCGGTCACCTCTGGGCGATCTGAATAGGAGTGGGAGGCAAGCCACCGACCTGAAAGTTCACCTGGGTTGTGCCCTCGGGTGGGGCGGGAAACTGGGCGAACCAGCTCGCCGAGTCGCCCGGCCTCAGCCGGGAGAACTTGGTGCACAGGCAGCGACCTGTGGTGTCCCGCAGGACGAGGTACTTCTTCTTGCCCTTCTCGTCGACCAGGCTTGCGCCGGAGAGTGACCCCCCGTTGACAGCCAACTCGGTCTCGTTGCTCTGCCAGTCGGCGCCGAGCCACGAGCTGCTGCCACCGTTCGTCACCTGGCCCGCCACCGTGACGAAGCCGCCCTGGTCCCGTTGTGCGGAAGTGACCGTTATCGTGATGTCGCCGTCCTTGGCCGTGGCGAGCACCTTGTCCACGGAGCCCGTCGGCGGTCCCTGCTGGTCGGCACTGTCGTCCTTGCCCTGCGGGGCCGCCGAGGAACTCGCCTTGGACTCACCCTGGTCTCCTCCCCCACCGCAGCCGGTCACCGTGAGGAGCAGACCAGCCGCGATGGCGACAGCAGTGAGCGCTCTGCGGCCCTTCATGGCGCACCGGAGATTCATCGGTACGGCTTCCTTTCACTCGGCCAGACGCACAGAGAACAGCACGGACGCGTCCGGAAGGTCGTCCGGATCGAAATCTCCGGGATCGATGTCGACGCTCTCGCCCCCGCAGTCCAGTTCTACGGGCTTTTTTGCGTCGGCGTCCCCGGGAACGATGCAGCGGGGTTCGATGACCGCAGTGGCCTGAGCCATGGCGTGCTGCGTCTCCGTTCCCGGGATGATGGACTTCCCCACCGTGTAGCGCGTTTCGACCGCCACTCGGTATCCGGGAAGTCCGTTCACGGCGGTGGGTACGGCCCCGCCTTGCACCGTGGCGTCGTTCTCGTCGGCAAGTCGTTCCGCCGCGGCAGTTGCTCCCGTGCCCTTGAAGAGATCGCCCCTGAGCCAGTCCAGCCAGTTGTCGTCATGGCCGACCGCTGCCTCCAAGCCGGCCATCAACTCGTCACGAGAGTCCTGGGCCGCCGCCAACGCAGCGGCGTCCGCCGCGGATTGAGCTCCATTCCGCGCGGACGCCGCTTGAGCGAAGACGAAGAACGCAAAGGCGATGAAAAGCAGAATCCCCGTCAGCCAGATGTACAGGGGGAGAGTCTGCCCTCGGTCACCGTAAGAAGGCCGGGCAATCAGCCACCGCCACCGATCACCCGGTCGACGGCATCGCCTATGGCTCCCGAAATCAAGCCGTCCAGGCCCAGTTGGTCGATCAAAGTGAAGATCCCGGCAATGATGATCATCAATCCGGCGTACTCGACGAACCCCGCCCCGGCATCCCCTCGCATCCGGGACGCCACGGTCCGCCCCCACACACCGATCCTGCGTCTCGCCCTGGTCATCACGGTCCCTGCCCTCCCGCCCGCCGCGGACACCGCCGGTCCACGCACCGTACGTGAAAGGCTCCTCACTCCGAGTGGGCCCAGGGACCCAACTTCCCCCCGCGTCAAGGGTCACCCGCTCCACCCCTCTCGTGCCGTCCCGAGCCAGTGGGCGATCGCTTCGCTGCGCGAAGAGCTGTGCAGCTTCGCGAAGATGCGATTGATGTGATTCTTGACCGTCTTCTCGCTGATGAAGCAGGCGGCGGCGATCTGCCGGTTGTTCATCCCGGCCGCGATGAGATCCATGACCTCCACCTCCCTCGAACTCAGACCGAAGTCCAGCCACCCCGCGGCACGACGCCGCAGGCTCTCCGTACGGGCGGCCGCAGCCATCGACGACTGTGACACAACTGGTTGCAGATGCGAAGGTCTTTCATTCCCTTCGTAGGAAACGCCGAGCGAGGACGAGACAGGGCGGGACGGCGACGCGGCCCCCGGGGAGACCGTCGGCCGCCCCTGTCTCAGGCCCCGTACCGCCGTGATCAGTTCGGCTGCCGTGAACTCGCCGTGCACCAGGTAGCCGCAGGCCCCGCGGCGCAGCGCCTCGGCCACGACCTCGGGTTCCCTGCTGTAGGTCAGCATCATCACAAGCGCCGCGCGGGCGAGTTCGGGCAGTGCGGTCAAACCGTCCGTGCCCGGCATACGGACGTCGAGGAGGACGACGTCGGGGCGGTGCCGGGCGCTCAGGGCGAGTGCCTGCGCGCCGTCCGCCGCCTCCGCAACCACGTCGATGTCGGGATGGGCGGACAACAGGGCGGCAAGTCCCGCCCGTACGACCGGATTGTCGTCGGCCACGAGGACGCGCAGGGGCGGGCCGGGAAGTGCCTGGTCAGGCATGTGCGGCCTCCTCTTGGGGGGTGGGGGGAGCGGTCGCGGTGAGGGGCACGTGCAGATGGATCTCGGCACCGCCGAGCGGTGAACGGCCCGGCCGGAGGCGGCCGCCCAGAGTCGCGGCGCGTTCCGCCATACCCAGCAGACCGAAGTGGCCGGTTCTCGCCAGGTCCGCGGGCGCCGTGGCCGGCGGCAGGCCGACACCGTCGTCCGCGATCCGCAGATCGAAGGCGGTGTCGCCGACGGTGTGGAGTGTGATCCGGACTCGGCTCGCACGGGCGTGGCGATGCGCGTTCTCCAGCGCCTCCGAGACGATCGCCAGGATGTGGTGTGCCGTCGCGTACGACAGGAGCAACGGTGCCTCCGGCTTGTCCAGCTCGGCCTCCAGTCCTGCACGCGCGGCGAACTGGCGGACGCGGACTGCCAGTTCCGCCGAGACGTCCACCCGCGCCGTCGTGAAGTCCGTACGGCGCCGCAGGTCCGACAGCAGGTCCCGGGACTCCGCCGCCGCCCTGCGCGCCGCGCCGGCCACCTGGTTCGCCTGGCGTTTGAGCGTCTCGGGGTCGCATCGGTCGGCCGAGACGGCGAGCGCCTCCGCAGCCAGGGCCAGACCGTGCAGGGTCTTCGCCACCGAGTCATGCATCTCCCGGGCCAGCCGGGCGCGTTCGGACTCGACGGCCTCCGCCGCGGCCAGGCGCGCGTTCGCCTCGGACAGCGCCTCGCCGGCCGCGCCGAACCGGAACAGCAGATTGCGCAGGGTCACTCCGATGATGCCCGCGGCGAGACAGAAGCCGGCGATCAGAAGGGTGCTGATGCCGGCGCCCGGGCGGTGCTCCCAGGCCCGGAACACCGTGACGACGACGGCCAGTTGCAGACCGGTGATGACACCCGCCCCCCGCCAGCCGTAGAGCAGACCGGACAGCAGAGGGGCGCAGACGGTGGCGTACGCGAGGGGGGAGGCAGGGGACGCGGTGAGCAGCAGCGTGGCGACGAAGAGAAGGTCGAGGGCCATCAGTGACGGGTGGGCGAGCAGACGCGGGCCGACCCGGTCCCAGTCGCGGAGCAGGGCGTACGACGTCATGACGCCGAGGACGGCGGCCGTGAGGACGGCGTAGCGCAGGGCACCGCCCGGCGTGTTGGCCAGGGCGAAGGGCGCGCCGATCAGGACCAGCGCGAGGCGTACGGCGACGGTCTGGCGGCACAGCGCCTGGAGCGCGCTCAACTGGAGGCGGACGCCGGCCGGCGGCGGGGCGTCGTCCTCCAGGTACCCGGGTGCGGGGCGCGGGGTACGGCTGCTCATCATCGGCCCAGGATCGATCCGAAGTCCGTCCCCGAGCCCAGGAACATGCCCGTGGCGATGAGGATCATCGTCGCCGGGAGCATGAAGACCAGGGTGACCAGTGTGGCCTTGGGGATCGTCTTCGCCGCACGGCGGCGGGCGTTCTGCGCGTCGGTGCGCCGCATGTCCGTGGCCAGCTGGATCAAGGTCTCGGCGATGGGGGAACCGAGCTCCTCGCCCTGCTGCAGGGCCGAGACGAACTGGGCCACCTGTTCGGAGGAGTTTCGCCTGCGCAGCTCGTCGAAGGCCTGGCGGCGGCTGACCCCCATGTCCATCTGGCGCAGGGTGATGCGCAGTTCGTCCGCCCAGGGGCCCTCGTACTTCTCCGCGACCCGGTCGAGGGCCTGGCGGAAGCCGAGCCCTGCCGATACGACGACCGCGAGCACGTCCAGGAAGTCCGGCAGGGTGCGGTCGATGGCCTCCTTGCGCTCGCGGATGGCCTGCCAGATCAACGCGTCGGCCGCCAGCAGGCCGAAGGCGAACGTGCCCACCGCCAGCAGCGGATGGCCGCCCGAGAGGAAGATCAGGCCCATCACGCAGCCGAAGAGGCCGTACACCGCCCGGCGTGCGGCATAGCGGTGGAGGGTGAGACCGCCCGGGTTGCCTGCCATGTCGATGCGGCGGCGCTTGCCGTCGATTCGGCGCGGACCCATCAGGCGCAGGACGGAGGGGGCGAAGCGCATCCCGATCCGATCGACCGCCGATCCGGCCTTGGAGACGCGGGTGGCCCCCACCTCCAGGGCGAGCACCAGATCGCTCGGCAGTTTGGCGTCCGCGCGGATCATCCGGACGCCGAGGAGGATCCCCGCGACCGAGACCGCCATCAGCAGGGCCAGGAACAACGGCAGCATCGCGACCTCCCCCTCACACTTCGATCTTGCCGAGGCGGCGGATGACGAAGAAGCCGACGGTGTAGAGGCCGAGCGCCAGCAGCACCAGCCCCTGGCCGAGCGGGGAACCGGTGACGCGGGCCAGGGCGCCTTCGTTCGAGGAGTTGACCAGGACGAGGGAGCCGAGGCCCAGCAGCGGGACCGTGAAGGCCGTGGCATTGACCTCGGAGAGCATCGTGCGGACCTCGCGCCGGGTCTCCTTGCGGTCCTCCAGGGTCTGGGTGAGGTTGCGCAGCGAGTTCACCACCGAGCCGCCCGCTTTGTTGGCCAGGACGAGCGTGGTGACCAGGACGATCAGCTCGCGGGACGGGAGGCGCTCGGCCAGTTCGTCGAGGGCGTCGTCGACCGAACGGCCCAGCGTCAGCTGATCGGCGACCCGGGCCAGTTCCTCCCCGGCCGGGGCTTCCAGCTCCTCCGCCGCCATGGCGAGGGCGGTGCGCAGGGCGAGACCGGCGGCCGTGGCATTGGCCAGGAGGCGGGCCACGTCCGGCAGTTGGTTGATGAAGGCCTCGATGCGTTTCTGCCGTTGCCAGTTGAGGAAGATCGCCGCGCTCCACACCCCGATCAACCCGGCGACCGGCCCGAAGAAGGGGGCGAGGGCCGTCGCGGCGATCAGCCAGAGCGCGACGACGACGGCGGTGACGTAGGTGCAGAACTCCCCCGCCGTCAGGTCGAGTCCGGTCGCCGACAGGCGCAGCTGGACGGTTCGCCCGAGGCGGGTGCGGCGCAGCCGGCGGTCGATGCCCGTGAAGCGCCGTACGCGGCCGCCCGCCGTACGGGGCCGCCCCGCCGCGGCGCCGGAGAGCCTGTCGACGAGGGCCTGGCGCTGGGCGCGGCCGGAGGCGTACGTATGGACGCCGGCCACGGCGAGCGTGCCGGTGAGGACGGTGGCGCCGAGGGCGAGGAGGGCGGGGTCGTTCATGGCTCGCTCCTGACGTGGGCGGGGGTCATCCGATGGCCTGCCTCGTGTGGAGCGCGTCGATGGCCTCGGCGACACGGAAGGCCGGCGGCAGCGGCTCGTCGGCGACGTAGAGCTTCTCCGCGACGGTCCGCGGCAGCGGAAGGTGCTCGAAGCGGCCGCGGACGATCCGGTCGGCGGCCGGCGGCCGGGGAACGAAACGGGACACGGTGGCGACGCGGAACTGTTCGCGTCCGTGCGACACCACGAGCGCGATCTCCACGACCTTGCGCGAGCCGTCGGCGTACCGGGCGAGCTGGACGACGACGTCCACCGCCGAGTTGATCTGGTCCTTGAGGGCCTCGAAGGGGATCAGCACCTCGGACATCGACCCGAGGGTCTGCAGTCGCATCAGCGCGTCCTCCGCCGAGTTGGCGTGGACGGTGGCGAGGGAGCCGTCGTGGCCCGTCGACATCGCCTGGAGCATGTCGAGGGTCTCACCGCCGCGGACCTCTCCGACGATGATGCGGTCGGGACGCATCCGCAGGCTGTTGCGGACCAGGTCGCGGATGGTGATCCGGCCCTTTCCCTCGACGTTCGGCGGGCGGGACTCCAGACGGATCACGTGCTCCTGCTGGAGCTGGAGTTCGGCGGAGTCCTCGATGGTGATGATGCGCTCGTGGGACGGGATGAGTCCCGACAGGGCGTTGAGCAGGGTCGTCTTCCCGGTGCCCGTACCGCCACTGACGATGAGGTTGAAGCGGGCCCGGACGAAGGCCGCGAGCAGCATCAGCATCTGCTCGTCGAGCGAGCCGAGGCCGATGAGCTCGGGGAGGGTGTACGCGCGCGGGAAGCGGCGGATCGTGAGGGTGGGGCCGGTCAGGGCGAGCGGCGGGATGATGACGTTGACGCGTTCGCCGGTGGGCAGTCGGGCGTCGACCATCGGGTTGGACTCGTCGACACGGCGGTTGACCGTCGAGACGATCCGCTCGATGGTCTGCATCAGCTGCTCGGTGGAGGCGAAGCGGAGCGGAAGCTGTTCCACGCGGCCCGCTCGCTCCACGAAGACCGAGTCGGGGCCGTTGACCATGATCTCGGTGATCGACGCGTCGGCCAGGAGCGGCTCAAGGACGCCGAGCCCGAGGGCCTCGTCGACGACCCTCCGGATCAGCTGGGAGCGTTCGGAGGAGGAGAGGACCGGCCCCTCCCGGCTGATGATGTGCCCGAGGACGCGCTCCAGACGGACCCGGCGTTCGGCGGCCGCGAGGCCGGACATCTCGGCGAGGTCGATCTCTTCGAGGAGCTTGGCGCGGTAGACCGCGACGAGGTGTCCGTCCTCGCGGGCGGCTCCCCCGTTGTCGGGGGCGGCGATACGGGAGCGCAGGCTCATGTCGGTCGTCAGCTCCTCTCTGTCGTGGGGCGGTTCAGTCGTCGTTGGGCATGGTGGCGCGGCGGGTGACGTCCCAGCCGCCGAAGAGCGGGATCACGGCGGGGACGTGGACGGTGACGGTGGCGGTGGTGGTGTCGGCACCCCTCGCCGGCTGCGGTACGTCGGGGGAGAGCCAGCCGCTGACGGCGGCGGCACCCGCGGCCGAGCCGTCGCCGTCCTGGGAGGCGACCCGGGCGGCCGCGCGGGCGGCGGTGCCGGCCTGGTTGATGCCGTAGCCGACCAGGCCCAGCTGGATGGCGGCCATGCCGATGACGAGGAGGACGGGGAGGTAGCCGGCGAACTCGAGCATGGAGACGCCGCGGTCGTTCCACCGGCGGGCCCGGGGTCCTGAGGGGGCCGCCGCCCGGCTGCGCGGAAACGCCCTCATCGGTCGTTCCCCTCCAGCGCCGCGCCCGCGCTCCCGTCGACCCGCCAGCCCGGGTCGACACCCGGGAAGAACAGCGGGACCTGTGCACGCACCGTCGCCTTCATCACCGAGCCGTCCGGGGCACAGCGGATCTCCGCGCCGCTCCAGGAGCCCGGAAGATGCCTGGCTCCCGCCGACCGGCACGCCCCCGACCAGTCCCCCTGCACGGCGTACGCCGCCGTCGCCGCCCGCGCCGCCTCGTCCGCCGCGTTGCCCGCCAGCGAGTACGTGTAGCCGTACAGGGCGCACTCCCACAGGAGGGCCATCACGACCAGGACGAGCGGGAACATCCCGGCGAACTCCAGCGTCACCGATCCCCGGTCACCGCCCTTGCGCCACAGGCTCAGCGCCCCCCGGTCCGACGACGCCTTCCGGCGCCGCCCGCCTCCGCCCTCCTGCACCCTCACGAGGTCCAGCTCCCCCGCCAGCGCCCACAGCGCCTGCTTCACCGTGGAGCGGGCGTCGAGGTCCTGGAGGCGTCCGGTGTCCACGACCGACTGGAGCTCCCTGAAGGCGGCCGGGACGACGGCGCGGGCCACCCGGGTGCCGGTGACACGTTCGACGAGGGCGGGCTGGATCTCCGTACCGCGTGAGTGGCGGTTGACGACCGTCAGGGTCTCCTCGGCCTTGCGGATCTGGAGCCGGTCCCACAGGCGCACCATCCGCTTGGCGGCGCGGACCGCGACCACGTCCGGGGTGACCAGCAGCAGCGCATGGTCGGCGACCTCGACGGCGGCGGCGGTGGCCGAGTTCATCTGGGAGCCGCAGTCGACGATCACCACGTCGTGGCGGGCCCGGAGCGCACCCAGGACCTGGCGGGCCACGCGATCCGTGACCTCCTCGCCGCGTTCGCCCTCGGCGGGGGCGAGGAGGAGTCCGATGCCGCTGTCGTGGGTGTAGACGGCGTCCTGGAGGACGCGGGGGTTGATGTCCGTGATCCCGGCGAGGTCGGCCACCGAACGCCGGAACTGCACGTCCAGGTAGGAGGCGACGTCCCCGGACTGCAGGTCGAGGTCGACGAGCGCGACGGTACGGCCCGACGTCCGGGCCGCGAGCGCCAGCTGGACGGCCGCGACCGTCGCCCCGACACCCCCCTTGGCTCCGGTCACCGTGACCACCGTCCCGCCGGCCCCGGAGTACAGCTCGGGGGTGCCGGTGCCCAGGTGGCGCCGCATGCCTGCGGACCAGGCGGCCGCAGCCTGGATGCGTTCGGCGAGGGCGTCGTAGCCGAGGGGCAGGGTGACGATGCCGCGGGCGCCGGAGTCCATCGCGGCGGTCAGGACGCCCGTGCTCGTGTCGGCGGTGATGAGCACGACGCCGACCGCCGGGAACCGCAGCACAAGGTCGCGGATCAGGTCGAGCGCGGGAACCGGTCCGATCCGCTCGTGCACGAGGACGACCTCGGGCAGTTCGTCGAGGGACTCTCCGGCCAGGCGCGCGAGGGCGTCGAGCAGGGCCGTGGAGTCGTGGACCGGCGCGGCGGGCTCGGCATCGGCGACCTGGCTCAGCAGGGTGGTGAGCGCGCGTGCCGCGTCGGGGTCCCCGACGGCGGGGAGGATTCGGATGGTCATCGGCGGCACCTCGTGGGGACAGGCCCGCTGGGGACCGGGACGGACCTCATGCGGCCTCCTACTTGTCCTGGTCGAGGGTGTAGGTGCGGTCGCCCGGGGCGACCGCGGTCGCGGAACCGCCCGCGACCAGGGCGAGCCGGACGTGTTCGGCGAACGACTCGGCGTACGCCACGCGCTGGGCGTCGGCCGTGTCGAGCGCGAAGGTGATGGGGACGGCCTCGGTGGCGTTGCGCCGCCGATCGTCGCTGGACTGGCCGGGGTCCAGCGCGGTGAGCCTGCCGACGTCGAGGACGCGGGCGTCGGTCACGATGACCTTGGACTCGTCCTTGCTCTTGTCGTTCGCGGCCTTGAAGGTGGCGTAGATGTTGACCCGGGACCCGGGGTCGATCTTGCCGGCGACACCGGTCGACGCGTCGATCATGATGGCGATCTCCTGCTGTCCCGGCTGGAGTTCGGGGCGGGCGACGATCATGTCGGTCTGGAGCAGCGATCCCTTCTCCAGCTGTGTCACGGCGATCTTTCCGCGGATCTGCGAGAGGTCGGTGACGGCGGTCGCGGACAGCCAGCGCCGGGGCATGGAGATCTTCTGGAACTGATCGGCCGTGAGTTCCTTGTACGGCGCGATGTCGGCCTTGAGCCGGTACGCCGTGGCCTCCGGTCCCACCTTCGAGTTCACGTCGCGGATCACCGACAGCACTCCGGCGAAGGCGCCGACTGCGGCGAGGGCCGAGAGGATCAGCAGGATGACGCCGCGGCGCTGGCGTGAGTTCATGACGCGGACAACCTCGATCGGAGCGGTGGGGGACGACGGGTCGAGCGGTCGTGCTGTGGAGTTGTACGTACGGGGTTACGTGGCGCCTCGGGGGAGTGCGCGGGCGAGGGTGGACGGCTGCTGCGCGGACGGCGGTGGCAGGGGCGCGCCGCAGAACCCGCAGCGGTCTCCGATGAGTTCGAGGCCGCACCAGTGGCAGATTTCGCGCCGTACGGACGAGACGAGCTGGTAGAGCACGGACACGTCGTGCAGCCCCGCCGCGAACTCGACGAGCCGGTTGGTCCCCCACCAGCGTGCGGACTGCTCCGGCAGGGGCACGGTCGCGACTCCCTGGACGCGCCAGGCGGGCGCCAGCTGCGCGGTGACCCAGTCCGACGGCGGCTGCCCGGCGGCGACGAGCATCCGGGTGCCGAACTCGGGGCCCGGCAACCCCTCCTGCCCGATCCGCACGAGCTGCGGCCGCGGATTGGCGAGTACGCCGAACTGGGCGCCCGGCATCCACGACGTGGCGTGGGACGTGAGCGGCACAGGGACGTGGTCGAGTTTCGCGACCGAGCCGAGGACGGCGCCGGCGTAGATGTAGTGGGCGAGCAGCCGTGCGGACGAGGCCAGCACTCCCGGACTGAAGTCACAGACGGACAGCTGCCGCAACTGCTGGGCGAGCAGGGCGAGTCCGAGCGGGGGCAGGGCGACACCGAGCACTGCGATGCGGTCGCTCTCCAGGACGGAGCGCACGGTGCGCAGCCGCTGGACCGCCGGGTCGGCGCCGGAGGCGGGATGGAGGGCGATCACATAGCCGTGCTGTTCGACGAGCGTGTGCATGGCGTTCAGGGACTGCTCGAGCGTGGGCCCGGGCTGGACGGTTGCGGGCGGCGTCTGCCGGTCGAGCGGCGGGAGCACCAGATCGGGACTGGTGACTGCTATCGCGGTCGGCACGGCTGCACACCACCCCGTTCACTGCGGCGGGTTGGTCCACCCCCGCCTCAGTTGGCCCCTGTGACATCCCATTGCATCGTCCTGCAACAGCACCATATCCACGGCATGCCCCGCTCAACACAGAATCCGGAAGATCATCTCACGGATGGTGCGAGCATGATCCACACAGAGTAGGCGCATATGCCTCAACTCGAGGCTATGACAGGGGTGTTGGTGCCTCCAGAGGTCTTGACAACCCAATTGGTCTGGACCAAATTCTTTCGTCAGGCGGTGACCACCGTTCCGCGATGCCCTCCCGTCCTGCCTATCCCCCCATCACCCCCCATATCCCCCCATCGGAGGCCCCAGTGGACCGCGCTACAGGCATGCTCCGCCCCGGACGGACCTTCGCCGCAGCCGCCGTCGCCGCGCTCGCCCTCTCCTTGCTGAGCGCCGGTAACGCGGCAGCCGCGGATGTGAACAACGCCAGGAACTCCGGCTTCGAGTCGGGCCTGGGCAACTGGACCTGTTCGGCCGGCAGCGGCACGACGGTGTCGTCGCCGGTGCACGGCGGCGCGGCCGCACTGAAGGCGACACCGGCCGGCCAGGACTACGCACAGTGCGCACAGACGGTGGCGGTGAAGCCCAACTCGACGTACACGCTCGACGCCTGGGTGCAGGGCGGGTACACCTTCCTGGGGGCGACGGGCACGGGCACGACGGACGTGTCGACCTGGACTCCCGACTCGGCGAGCTGGAAGCAGTTGTCGACGACGTTCACCACCGGTGCCTCGACGACGTCGGTGACGGTGTACCTGCACGGCTGGTACGGGCAGGCGGCGTACTACGCGGACGACGTGTCGGTGTTCGGCCCGGACGGTGGCGGAGGCGGTGATCCGTCCCCGACCGTGCCCGCGACCCCCTCGGGCCTCGCGGTGTCCGCCACCACGTCCTCCTCCGTCTCCCTGGCCTGGAACGCAGTCTCGGGCGCGACCGGCTACAACGTGTACCGAAGCGGCACCAAGGTCGCCGCCGTGACCGGGACGTCGGCGACCGTGACGGGCCTGTCGCCCTCGACGTCGTACTCCTTCCAGGTGACGGCGACGAACACGGCGGGCGAGTCGGCGAAGTCGGCGACGGTGACGGCGACCACCGCCGCGACCGGCGGAGGAGGAAACGGAGGACTCCCCAGGCACGCGGTGACGGGCTACTGGCAGAACTTCGACAACGGCGCGACGGTCCAGAGGATCTCGGACGTCCCGTCGCAGTACGACATCGTCGCGGTGGCGTTCGCGGACGCGACCGGCACACCGGGAGCGGTGACCTTCAACCTGGACTCGTCCGGTCTCGGCGGCTACACCGTGGACCAGTTCAAGGCGGACATCAGGGCGAAGCAGGCGGCCGGGAAGAAGGTCGTCGTCTCGGTGGGCGGCCAGAACGGCACGGTGTCGGTGAACGACTCCGCCTCGGCGGCGAACTTCGCCAACTCGCTCTACTCGCTGATGCAGACGTACGGCTTCGACGGCGTGGACATCGACCTGGAGAACGGCCTGAACGCGACGTACATGTCGCAGGCGCTGAGGCAGCTGTCGTCCAGGGCCGGCTCGTCGCTGATCATCACGATGGCCCCGCAGACGATAGACATGCAGTCGACGTCGAACGGGTACTTCCAGACGGCGCTGAACATCAAGGACATCCTGACCGTCGTCAACACCCAGTACTACAACAGCGGCTCGATGCTGGGCTGCGACGGCAGGGTCTACAGCCAGGGTTCGGTGGACTTCCTGACGGCCCTCGCCTGCATCCAGCTCGAGGGCGGCCTGTCCCCGTCCCAGGTCGGCCTGGGCGTCCCGGCCTCGCCCAGCGGGGCGGGCAGCGGCTATGTGTCGCCGACGGTGGTGAACAACGCGCTGGACTGCCTGGCCAAGGGCACCGGTTGCGGCTCCTTCAAGCCGTCGAAGACATACCCGGACCTGCGCGGCGCGATGACGTGGTCGACCAACTGGGACGCGGCGTCGGGCAACGCGTGGTCGAACGCGGTGGGCCCGCACGTACACGCACTGCCGTGACGGCAGGCTGGGGTCATCTCACGGGGACGGGCGGTCACGGACCGGCCGTCCCCGTCCGCGCGGCCCCTCCCGGGTGAAGGCGCTCGTCGGCGCCCGCGAGCGGCGCGCCGCCGACGCCGGCCCCGTCGACCCCCGGACGGCGGCGGTCGAGCCGGCAGCACGCGGGGCGCACCCGGCGGCTCCGTCTCCAGGGCCGTCGCCACGAGCACGAGGTGGCGCACACTGCGCTGATCCGGAGACGGGAAAACGGGCCCCGGCCGCGAGGCGTGCGGCCGGGGCCCTGGGCGTGTCGGGGTGCGTCCTGCACCGCGAGACCGCGGCTGCGGGCGGCCCGTGTCAGTCGTCGGCCTTCTCGAGGGTGGCGGGTTCCTCCGCGCCGTCCTCGAAGTAGGCGTCCAGGACCGCGTCGAGCCGGTTCTCCCACTCCTGGAAGCGCGAGCGGGAGTCGGCCTCGATCTCGATGGGGTACCACCGGCGTTCGGGCGTGTGCACGGTGACCGTGAACCGCTTCCCGAAGCGGGCGGTCTCCGTCTCCACGGCGCCGATCTCGTCCCAGCGGAACTCGCACGCCTGGTCGTCCAGGCGGAGCCGGACACCGCTGTGGTCCGCGACGATCCGGGCACGGCGGTCGGACGCCTCGAAGACCGGGCCGTCGGAGGCGGAGCCCTCCTCGGGCTCCGCCTCCGGCGCGTCGTACGCGTCCGGCTCGTCGTCGGCGTCCGGCTCATCCTCCGCGTCCGCCACCGCGGCGGGGACCGCTTCGGAGTCCCGGTCCTCGACCGGGGCCGTCTCCTCGGGCACGGTGACGTCCGGCTTGTCCTCCGACTCGGCGGTGGACGCTGGGGAGGTGAGCCCGGGGATGAAGGCCGGGTCGATTCCGGCGCCGTCCAGGGGCTGGCTGCTCGAACCAATGCGCTGCTCCACAGCGGGCAGTATGGTCCAAGACGCTGTGTCCGACACAGCCGGCCCCTGCATCGTTATACGAAACCGCGCTATACGAAGACGCTCACCACGGCGGCCACCGCGAAGCCTGCCACCGAAAGAACCGACTCCAGTACCGTCCAGGTCTTCAGCGTGTCGCGCTCACTGATGCCGAAGGTGGTGATCAGGACGAGCAGCAGCGCGATGCCCGACGGTGAGCAGGCCGGCAGCGCCGTGGATGAAGGCTGGCAGGCCACCGGTGTGGGGTGGGGGCGCCGTGCCGTGACGGACGCGGGGGTGGGTGTTCGGGCGCCGCGTCAGCCGAGGACGGCCAGCGCGTCGATCTCGATGAGGAGTCCGGCCGGAAGACCCACGTAGCCTGCTCACTGATTAGGAACGGTGTTGCCGGAGTACTCCCGGCTGATGGCGTCCGCGGTACGGCGCACCAGCGGGAGCAGGCCGAGGAGTTCCTCGGCGGTGACGACGACGTTGGGCGCCGAGACCGACATCGCCGCCACGGCCCGGCCGTCGGCGCCGCGGACGGGGGCGGCGACGCAGTTGATCGACTCCTCGTGACCGCCGAGGTCGGTGGCCCAGCCCTGCTCGCGCACGATCGCCAGCTCCTTCAGGAAGGCGGCGGCGTTCGGCGTCGAACGGGCCGTGTACAGCGGATAGTCGAGCTTGTCCACGACGGCGCGGCGCTCGGGCTCGGGCAGATCGGCGAGGAGGAGCTTGGCGACGGCCGCGACGGTGATGGCCACCGGCTTCCCGATCCGGGAGTACATCCGCACCGGGTAGCGGCTCTCCACCTTGTCGATGTAGAGGACTTCGTTCTCCTCGTGGACCGCGAGGTGGACGGTGTGCCCGCACTCCTCGTTCAGGCGCACGAGGTGGGGGTGGGCGATCTCGCGGATGTCGAGGTTCTCCACGGCCTGCTGGGCCAGGGCGAAGAGCCGGGCACCGAGGCGGTAGCGCTGGTCGGACTGGCGGTAGACCAGGCCGTGTTCGTGCAGGGTGCGCAGCAGACGCAGGGCGGTGGACTTGTGCACGCCGAGCCGTTCGGCGACCTGTCCGAGATCGGCGGGCCCCTCGGCGAGCAGCGGCAGGATGCTCAGCGCCCGGTCGACGGTCTGGCTCATGGCGTACGTACCTCCTCCACGGCCCGTGTGTCGGCTTCGGTCCAACCGGGGCCGAGTCGAAGTGTCCCCCACCCGGCGTCGTCCAGTGCGGCCAGGCGGTCGGCGTGGTCGCGCGCGGGAGGGGCGGCGAGGTCGCCGGGGACGGTGAGGGCGGCGGCGGCCATGAGGTGGCCGTGGCGGAGGCGGTCGCGGACGGGGAGCCCGCGCAGCGTGGCGGAGAGGAAACCGGCGGCGAAGGCGTCCCCGGCACCGACGGCGGCCATGACGTCGACGTGCAGAGCAGGTACGAAAGTGGCGGTGCCCGTGGCGTCCTCGCACATGCCGTCGGTGTCTTTGTCGAGCGCCGTCGCCCCGCCCCTGCCCTGCTTGACGACCACGATCTCCGGCTCCGGCAGCGCCTCCCGGATCGCGCGGGCGCCGTGCAGCCCCCATGCCTCACGGGCCTCGTCGTCCCCGACGAACACGATGTCGGCACCGCGCGCGAGCTCCAGCAGCACCCGCGGCCCGTCGGCGCTCCGCCACAGTCCGGGGCGGTGGTTGACGTCGAAGGAGACGAGGGGACGACCGGGCCGGGGTGCCGTCAGCTCCCGCACGAGGTCGAGGCAGCCGCCCGACAGCGCCGCCGTGATCCCGGACAGGTGCAACACACGGCCGGCCCACACCGCCTCCAGGTCCGTGTTCCCCACCGCCATCGCCGAGGCGGCCGACCCCACGCGGTAGTACGCCACCTCGTGGGCGTCGGTGGCCCGGTCCCCCGCCGTGCGGAAGTAGATCCCGGTCGGACGCCCAGGGTCACGCCGGACGAACCCGACGTCGACCCCGTACGCCCCGATCGACTCGACCAGATGGTCGCCGAAGCCGTCCGCCCCGAGCCTGCCGACCCAGCGCGCGGAGTGGCCGGCGGCCGCCAGCATGCACGCCACGTTGGACTCCGCGCCCCCGATGGCGCGCTCGAAGGAGGGAACGTCGGCGAGGCGCCCCGGACGGGAGGGCAGGAACGTGACCATGGACTCGCCGAGCGCGACGACGTCCACGACGTCCGGGGCGATGGGCGGGCCGATGGCGGTCACGACGGTGATGACTCCTCGTCTTGAACGGGGAGGCTTACGGCGGCTCCGTTGACCTCGCGTTGGCCGGGATGTTAGACAGCATCAAGCGAGATACGCAACGGGTGTTGCACCCGATGCAACGAACCTCGTCAGGGAGGCCCCATGGACGCCGCTACCTCCGCAGAACGCCTCGCCGCCCTCATGGCGGAACGCGTCGACCACCGCTTCAAGGGCCTTCCGCCGGACGCGGAGGGCCTGACACTCGCCCAACTGGCGGGCGAGCGCCGCAACCTCTTCACGGGTGGCTTCACCACCCCGCTCCTCACCCTCTCCGCCGAACGTCTCCGGCACAACCTCCGGCTGATGCAGACGTACACGACCCGTCACGGACTCGCGTTCGCGCCGCACGGCAAGACGTCCATGGCACCCCAGCTCTTCCACCGCCAGATCGAGAACGGCGCCTGGGGCATCACCCTCGCGGTCCCTCACCAGGTGTGGGTCGCACGGCACTTCGGCATCCGGCGCATCTTCCTCGCGAACGAACTGGTCGATGCCGCGGCCCTGCGCCGGCTCGCGGCCGAGCTCGCCGCGGACGACGACGTCCGCTTCATCTGCTACGTCGACTCGGTGCGCGGCGTCGAGCTGATGGACGCGGCGCTGACGGGCACCCGGCGCCCCGTGGACGTCGTGGTGGAGCTGGCGGCCGGCGAGGGCGCGCGCACCGGCGTGCGTACGGAGGAGGAGTGCGCGGCGGTCGCGGACGCGGTGGCGGCCACGCGGACGCTGCGGCTGGTGGGCGTCGCCGGGTACGAGGGCGAGGTGCCGCAGGCGGACCCGGACCGCGTGCACGCCTGGCTGCGCCGGCTGACCGCACTCGCGGCGGACTTCGACAAGGCGGGCCGCTTCGCGGGGCTCGACGAGATCGTGGTGAGCGCGGGCGGCAGCGCCTGGTTCGACGCGGTGGCGGACGTCTTCGCGGAGATCCCGGAACTGTCGGCTCCGGTACTGAAGTTGCTGCGCTCGGGTGCCTATGTCTCACACGACGACGGCCACTACCGCAAGCTGACTCCGTTCGGGCGCGTTTCCGAGGAGGGCGCGCTGGAGCCGGCGTTCCGCCTGTGGGCCCAGGTGGTGTCGCGGCCCTCTCCGGAGCAGGCCTTCGCCAATGCGGGCAAGCGGGACGCGGCATACGACCTGGACCTGCCCTTCGCCCAGGTGGTGCGCCGGGACGGCGAGGAGCGGCCGGCCACCGGCGTCTCGGTGACCGCCCTCTCCGACCAGCACGCCTGGCTCCGTACGGCCCCCGAGGCGGACGTCGAGGTCGGCGACTGGCTCGGCATGGGCCTGTCCCACCCGTGCACGTCCTTCGACAAGTGGCAGCTGATCCCGGTGGCCGAGGCGGACGGCACGGTCGTCGACTACATCCGCACGTTCTTCTAGGAGGTCCGGCGTGGAAGAGCTCGTCATCCGGGACGCGGACGTCGTGGACGGCAGCGGGGAGCCCTCCTACCGCGCCGACGTGGTCGTCCACGGCGGCAGGATCGTCTCCGTCGTCAAGGAGGCCGCAGCGGCCGGCTGCCAGCGCCCCGAGGCCCGCCGAGAGCTGGACGCCGAGGGCCTGGTCCTCTGCCCCGGCTTCATCGACATGCACGCCCACAGCGATCTCGCCCTGCTGCGCGACCCGGACCACAGCGCCAAGGCAGCGCAGGGCGTCACGCTCGAGGTCATCGGGCAGGACGGGCTGTCCTACGCCCCGGTCGACGACCGCACGCTCGCCGAGGTGCGCCGCGCGATCACCGGCTGGAACGGGTACGGCGACGACATCGACTTCACCTGGCGGTCCGTGGGCGAGTACCTGGACCGGCTGGACCAGGGCATCGCCGTCAACGCCGCCTATCTGATCCCGCAGGGCACGGTGCGGATGCTGGCCGTCGGCTGGGAGGACCGGGAGGCGACACCCCCGGAGCTGGACCGGATGCGGCAGCTGGTCACGGAGGGGATGGAGCAGGGCGCGGTCGGTATGTCGTCCGGGCTCACCTATACCCCCGGCATGTACGCCAAGGACGCCGAACTCACCGAACTGTGCCGGGTGGTGGCCTCGTACGGCGGCTACTACTGCCCGCACCACCGCAGTTACGGGGCGGGGGCCCTGGAGGCGTACGAGGAGATGGTGACCCTGGCCCGTGAGGCCGGCTGCCCGCTGCACCTCGCGCACGCCACCATGAACTTCGGTGTGAACAAGGACCGCGCCCCCGAGCTGCTGGCCCTGCTCGACGCGGCGCTGGCGGCGGGCGCGGACATCACGCTGGACACCTACCCCTACACACCGGGCTCGACAACGCTGGCGGCGATGCTGCCGAGCTGGGCGAGCGAGGGTGGTCCCGAGGAGATCCTCCGCCGGCTCGCCGACGGTGCGGTGGCCGAGCGGATCCGGCACGGCATGGAGGTCGTCGGCTCCGACGGCTGCCACGGCGTGCCCATCGAGTGGGACACGATCGAGATCTCGGGGGCGAGCGACCCGGGGCTCGCGTCGTACGTCGGCAGGACCGTTCAGGAGTCGGCGGACCTGCGCCGGGAGGCCCCGTGGACGACGGCCCGCCGCCTGCTGGTCGAGGACCGGCTGGGCTCCACGATCCTGCAGCACGTGGGCCACGAGGAGAACGTGCGGGCGATCATGCGGCACCCGGTCCACACCGGCGGCTCCGACGGCATCCTGCAGGGCACGAAACCGCACCCGCGCGCGTACGGCACCTTCCCGCACTATCTCGGCCGGTACGTGAGGGAGTTGGGGGTGCTGTCGCTGGAGGAGTGCGTCGCGCACCTCACCTCGCGCCCCGCGGCCCGGCTGCGGCTGCCGGACCGCGGTCTGGTCCGCGAGGGTTACCGTGCCGACCTGGTTCTCTTCGACCCGGCCACGGTCGCCGCGGGCGCCACGTTCGAGCGGCCGCGCACGTTTCCCACAGGCATCCCGTACGTCCTGGTCGACGGCCGTTTCGTGATCGAGGACGGACGCAGGACGGATGTGCTCGCCGGGCGAGCGGTCCGCCGGACTGCCGTATGACCGCTCGCCCGGCGCGTCCTACGGTCTGGGCAGGGTGCACCCGCTCGCGCTCAGATCGAGCTTGTTGCCGGTCCCGAAGCACGCCGGGATCTGGTACGTCTCCTCGGCGTAGTTGATGCCCTGACGAACGGTCACATCGCCGTTCGGGTCGACCTCGCAGGGGTTGTTCACGGTGCAGGTCTCGCCGTCCTCGTTGCCCGTGTTGTTGACGGCGACGACCTTTCCGGTGGCGTTGTCGATCACGGGGGACCCCGATGTGCCGCCGATGGTGTTGCAGGCGGAGGTGTAGCGGACCGAGTCCTTCCAGGTCCAGTCGCCCTCCTTCAGCCGGTACACGAACCCGTCGATGGCGCAGCTGTAGATCCGCTTCCAGTAGCCGGAGACGACCTTGATGGCGGTGCCGGCGACCGGATGCGCGTCGGCGAGGGTGAGCGCGCTGATCCCGTACGAGCTCCGGATCTGCGCATACGTGCGGGTGAGCTGGTAGATCGTGACGTCCGTGTCGGTCATGGTCGAGTAGGCGACCTTGCTCGCGCGGAGCGTCGCGACCCGGGTGCCGGCCGAGTCGAGCAGGCCGAAGGAGCGGCGGGAGGACTGGTCGACGATCACCTCACCGGGCTCCGGGAAGCCCGTCTCCAGGCAGTGGCCGTTGGTGAGCACGAGCGCCGGGTCGCCGTCCGCGGAGCGCGGGAAGCGGACGACGGAGCCGGAGCAGTTGCTGAGCGAGACGGTGCCGGCGAAGTCGACGGCCCGGATCGTGGCCGTCCCGGAGGCCGTGGCCGTCGTCCCGGGCCGGGGTTCCGCGACCGCCGGTGCCGCACCGGCTCCGGCGATCACCAGAGCGAAGAACGCGGCAACGAGAGGCTTTCTCATGTGGGGGTCCCCTCTTGAGGAGATTGCGGTGACGGGGCCGGCCGGAGGTCCTCCGACCGACCCCATTTGTCATGCGCATCTTCAATGGAGGGGCATGCCCGGACAAGGAGCGGTTTTCGGCCGGGCCGAAGCCGTCCGGCCTCTGGAACTCGTCGCGGCTCGCCTACCTGGGGTGTTTGGTGGCCCCGCGCCCATGGCCGGGCCCGCTGCCGGAGTCGCCCGGCGCGGTCACGGTGGCAGAGGGCGACACGGACGGAGCCTGTGTGCTCGAGGCAGGGGAGGACGGCGTCCCGGCCCGGCTCTCCGTGGGGGCGGTGCTCGCCCGGGCGCTACGTGCGGGAGACGCCTTCGGGCCGGTGGCCGAGCCGTCGGAGCCGGACGGCTCGGCGCCGGAGGCGGGACCGTCCGTGGTCGACGCGGAGGGCGCGTCCTTCGGCCGCGCCGGCTGCCCGGTGTCCCCCGGCGCCCCGGACGAGCCGGATCCGAAGCTCCCGGCGAGCGCCGCAGCGACACCTACGGCGCCGAGCGCACCGATGGCGCCGAGCGCGACGGCCGCACGGCGAGGCAGCCGGGGGCGGCGCGCCGCGGGCCGCCCCCGGCGCCGCGAACCGGTCCCCGAACGCGGCACCACGGGGTCGGGGGCGTCGGGGATCGTGGGCAGTTCACGTGTCTCGTCGTAGGCGTTCTGCCAGCCGTGGGCGGCCGCGGGGTCGGCGTACGCCTCGTACTCCGGTGTCGTGTCAACGTACGGGTGGTACACGTTCGGGGGACCCTGGGCCTCGCCGTTCCCCTGCTGCACTCCAATGGCGGAATCGGCGCTCGTCGCGTTGTCCGCGGCATTCGCGCCGTACGCCCCGTCGCCGGGCTTCTGCTGCCATGCCATGGGTGCGAATTCTAGGGGCGCGAGGGGCGCACGATGCAGTTACCGCCGATAACAGATCAAATCCCCGCGTCCCACGTGGCGGACAACACGCGGCGCGTGGCGTTCTTCGGCCGTAAGCTCACGGACATGCAGGTGATCCAGTCCACGAAGCTCGCCAACGTCTGCTACGAGATCCGGGGCCCGGTTCTCGAGGAGGCGATGCGGCTCGAGGCGGCGGGGCACCGCATCCTCAAGCTGAACACCGGCAACCCGGCCGCCTTCGGCTTCGAGTGCCCGCCCGAGATCCTCGAGGACATCCTCCGCAATGTGTCGACGGCGCACGGCTACGGCGACGCCAAGGGACTGCTCGCGGCCCGCCGGGCGGTCGTGATGCACAACCAGACCCTCGGCATCGAGACGGACGTCGAGCACGTCTTCATCGGCAACGGCGTCTCCGAACTGATCGTGATGGCGATGCAGGGCCTGCTGGACGACGGCGACGAGGTGCTCGTGCCCGCACCCGACTACCCGCTGTGGACGGCGGCGGTGTCCCTGTCGGGCGGCACGGCCGTGCACTACCGCTGCGACGAGCAGTCCGACTGGATGCCCGACCTGGCGGACGTGGAGCGCAAGATCACGGACCGCACCAAGGCGATCGCCATCATCAACCCCAACAACCCCACGGGCGCCGTCTACGACGAGGCGACGCTCCGCGGACTGACGGACATCGCACGCCGGCACAACCTCCTCGTCTGCTCCGACGAGATCTACGACAAGATCCTTTACGACGGCGCGCGGCACGTCCCGACGGCGGCGGTGGCCCCGGACCTGCTGACCCTCACCTTCAACGGCATGTCGAAGGCGTACCGGGTGGCGGGGTACCGGGTGGGCTGGATGTCGATCTCGGGTCCCCGGGCGCACGCGGCGTCGTACATCGAGGGACTGACGATCCTCGCGAACATGCGGCTGTGCGCCAACATGCCGGGCCAGCACGGCGTGGTGGCGGCGCTCAGCGGCCGCCAGACGATCGACGATCTGGTACTCCCGGGCGGGCGGCTGAAGGAGCAGCGGGACGCGGCCTTCGACCTGCTGACGCAGATCCCCGGTGTGACGTGTGTGAAGCCGAAGGGCGCGCTGTATCTCTTCCCCCGCCTCGACCCCAAGGTCTTCAAGATCAAGGACGACCGGCAGATGGTCCTGGACCTGCTGCGCCGCGAGAAGATCATGGTCGTCCAGGGAACGGGCTTCAACTGGCCCGAGCCCGACCACTTCCGTGTGGTGACGCTGCCGGCCCTGGGAGATCTGACGTCGGCGATCACCCGGATCGGCGACTTCCTGGACGGATACAGCCAGCCCTGATGCCGACCTTGCGTGATCGTCGGGCGGTTTTTGCGATCCCGCTCAACTTTAGACGAAATCTAAGCTAGGATGGCTTCCTGTCGAAGCACAGGAAGGCCGTCCCATGTACGAACCGATCCGCACCAAGTCGGTCCACACGATGGCCGACACCACCCCCGACTTCCCGCACCGTTCGCGCGAGGAGGAGCTGGACATCCAGCTCGCGGGACATCTGGCGGCCCTGCTCACCGTGACGGACGAGCTGCGCACGCTGGAACCCTCCGCGGACCTGGACACGGCCGCCGAGCGGCTCACCGAACAGGTGGCACGGCTGCGCGGGGGGTCGCCGGTCCGTGCGGCGCGGAGTGCACACGGGGGCGAGCGACACGTCGCGGCACTCCACCGGCGCGCCCACATGCTGGCGGGCCGTGCCCTGGTGGTGGCGGCGTCCCGCGCGGACACGGCCGCGGCGATCCTGTCGGCGGAACGCATGGACGCGCACACCGCCGCGCCGGGCGGGCCGCGGGAACCGATCGCCGCCGGCTGACCCCGCCGCACCGCTCGGCACGGCTCCCTCGTTCGGCCCCGGTCCGCGCGCACCCGCAGTGACGCGCGGACCGGGCGCCACAGCACTACGGCGTGAGCACCTTCGAGCGCAGCTTGCTCCGAGCGAACTCAAGGTTCTCCGCCACACGCTCGCGCTGCTCAGCAGGCAACTTCCCGCCCTGGAGCAGGCGTTCGCAGCATCTCTTCGACTTCTCGTACTCTCCGACCCAGTAGGCGGAGATCGCGAGTTCGTCGAGCGCGCGCCAGTCGTACCAGGCGAACTCGACGAACAGGATGTCGTCGGGACGCGGGATCACCACCGCACGCTGCGCAGACTTGTACGCAACCTCCCATCGCGGCCCATTGATGCGGGCCAGGCGCGCGAGATCGCCGAGGGCTTCGGCGCGTGTGGGACGGCTCTCGTGCGCGCGAAGATAGCGGTTCATCACCTCGCCCAGCGGCCGCTGGAGCTGCTCGGCGAGCCGTGCGGCATAGAGGTGGGAACAGAAGACCTCCTCGCCCCAGCCGCCCATGGCGGCCCGACGGTCATAGGTTTCGAGGGCCTTCTCCGGCTCATCGGCGTCGCGCCAGCTCTGGGCAAGGTAGAAAACGTAACGTGCGTTGCCGGGCTCTTGGGCCAGACCTTGCTGAAGGGTCTCCGCATCGCGCAGGTACTTTTCCCGCAGTCCCTCACCCCTGAGGCGGCCCCCGCCGCCCACGATGAGCATATTGAAACCTTCGAGGGTCCCTTGGATGAACTGCCGCGAGCCGCAGTCAAGGTACTCGTGCAGGACACCCACGTAGCGCCAGGGCAGCCGTGTCGAAACCAGTGTGGTGCGCCAGTGGGTGAGGGAGCCATGGTGAATTGCGATCCGGTAGGCGTCGAGGGTCAACTCCGGTACGCGAAAGCCGGGTTGCACCTCCATGATGTCGTCGGCGTCGATAAAGAGCAGGTAATCCGCACTGGTGCGGGCGAGTTCGATCGCTTCACTGCGACTCCTGTCAAACCCTTTCCAGGGCCGTTCGTACAGTTCACCGGGCAGATCGCGGTAGACGTCGCGAATGACGTCCTGAGTACCGTCGGTCGAGCCCGTGTCCACGATGACCCAGATATCGATCAAGGGCCTTACGGATTCAAGACAGCGTCGGATCACCGGGGCTTCGTCCTTGACGATCATGTTCAGGCAGATCGTTGGCTTCACGGGTCCCATCCAACTCAACGGTGACAAATGACCGATACGTGACGGTATCCAGCAACTCAAAGCGACGCAAAGAGGCGGGACGGAAGCAGCCCTTTCCATCGATCTGAGCGACCGTACTCGAGGCACTTGTCAGCCCCGGCCCCTCAGCGGATGCATGCGATCTGACGTCCCGACCACAGAAAGTTCCCCGATCTTGGGTCTGCCCGGCTCCGACTCCACCGCGCGCCGAGCAAGCGCAGGTACCGACCGAGCGTTTCGGCGAAGACATGCTTGGTGCGTACATTCGGGTGGTCTGCGTGCCCCAAGTGCCTGCCGAATGGCGGCGTCTTCAGCACGGCCTCGTAACGTCGGCGGAAATGACGGTGGTTCGGACTCCGGTATCGCTGGCACCGCCACGGTCTGTTCGGTGTCGGCGATCCGAGATCAGCCACACCCATCCGTCCCTCACTATTCCACGAAAAGTGACAAAGTGAAACGTACGAGATTGTGGACAGGGCTCACGGGAGCTGCGGCGGTTGTCACCGGCGTGACCATCTGGACGATTCAGTCCGACTCGGCCGCACCCCCGGAATCCAAGGCCATGTCGGTGACCCAGAAGACCCGGGAAACGGGCGTGCTCCTGCAGACCGCCCTTAAGCAGCAGCAAGGAAGGGATTCCCAAGGCGCCGCCCGAACCTACAGGCGCGTACTGGACCTGGACCCCGACAACAAGTTCGCGTGGTACGGCCTGGGCATCATCGCGCAGACGAGCGGCAACACATTCGAGGCCCGTGCCGCCTACGACAAGGCTCTGAAGATCGATCCGTCATTCATGTCGGCTCTCTTCAGCGAGGCGATGATGCTGAAGTCGAGCGATCCCGACCGGGCCGTGGGACTCCTGAAGCGTGCCGTAGCCGCCCAACCGAAGGCGGCCACGATCCATATGCAAATCGGGCAGATCCTGGCGGCGAAGGGCCGTGACAGCGAGGCCAAGGATGCGTTCCGTAGCGCCGTCGCGGCCGATCCCTCGCTCCGTCCTCAGGTGCCGGAACCGTACCGGGATTCCGTGAGCCACTCGCCGACATCGAGCCCCCCAGGGAGCATCGGATGAC